>RHAF01000001.1 GCA_010028775.1 Verrucomicrobiota bacterium
AAGGGAGAGTCTAATTGAGCGCACCGATGGGGTTTTCCAAGGCAAGTTTATGGGGTGCGGCGGTGCTGTTGCTAACAATCTGGGGCGCGGGTTGCCGTCCGAACCCACGCGAGGAATTCAGATCGGAACTGGAAAGGATGACGGGGTTGGCGAACGGGAGAAAATATCAGGACCTGGAAAGGGGGATGTCGGCCCGGCTGAAGGAAAGAATCCGTTTGGAGGGCTGGGAACCGGCGCAGGCCTTGCTGGCGGTGGCCAAAAAAGACCGGGAGGACGGGGCCCGCTACCGTGTGGCGGACATCCCCAAGTTTGAGACCGGGGCTTATGCGGAGGTGGAGATCGCCAGGCAGAAGGAGGGGGTCGAGAGAAGATTTGTCGTCCCATTCGTCCGGGAGGAGGGGCGATGGAAGGCGGGGGCGGCTTACCGGGACGGGCGGACTTGGGAGGAACCGGAATTTTGACTTAGCCCTGCCAGGCATGTGGGCACGGCGATCCGTTCGATTCGGATTAGGATGAAGAAAAAAGGAACAGAACTTTCAACCCGTGGATTCAAGGATAGGATTCTTTCATGGCGATATGGGAATTTGCGGTGATTCCGCAGGAGCGGATCTGGGGCGGAAGAAATCTGCAGGAGCGCTTCGGCAGGGTTCTGCCGGAGGGGAAAATGATCGGGGAGACATGGGAACTGGTGGACCGGGCAGAGGCACAATCGCGGGTCAAGGAAACCGGCCAGACATTGGGGGAATTGTGGAGCGGGGCGGAGCGCAGAAAAATCTTCGGCCACAAGGCTCCTGCCACGTCCCGTTTTCCCATTTTGATCAAACTGCTGGATGCCCAGGACAAGCTATCCCTGCAGGTTCATCCTCCGGCCGAAAAAGCAAGGGAGCTTGGGGGCGAACCCAAAACGGAGATGTGGTTTTTTCTGGAGACACAACAAGGGGCGGAGATTTATGCCGGGCTGAAAAAAGGGGTGGGGAGAAAAGAGTTTGAGTCGGCGTTGGCGGGTGGAAAGGTGGCCGACTGTTTTCACCGGTTGCCAACGGAAGCGGGGCAGGCGATGTTTCTTCCTTCCGGACGGGTCCATGCGATTGGTGCGGGGAACGTGATTTTGGAAATTCAGCAAAACTCCGACACCACCTACCGGGTTTACGATTGGGACCGCAAAGATGACTCCGGCAAGCCGCGGGCCCTGCATGTGAAAGAGGCGTTGGCCTCCATCCGGTGGGATGACCATGAGCCGTCGTTTGTCCAACCCAGGGGCGAACGGTTGCTGGTTTGCGACCACTTCAAAATCACCCGCTGGTGGGTGGCGCCCGGCGAGGTCCGGGAGGTCGTGCCGAATGCGGGATCTTTTCGCTACCTATTCGTGGCGGATGGAAAGGTCAAAGAGGAGGCAAGCGGGGAGGAGTGGTCCAAGGGGGCGGCGCGATTTGTCACGGCGGATCACGGGTCGGTTTTGCTGCACGGTGTCGAGGAGAGCACGGTGGTGCAGGTGGAGTTTGCGTAGCGTCGAGAATTAAGCTGACGGAGAGTGTGCCGCGATTTGGATTAAGATTAGGATGAGCGTGGGGATGAGGATGAAGTGAGCTACGCACCAGAAATCTGCAGGGGTGCAGCTGATGGATCCTGTTAGCTGACCGCGACGGTCAGCTCTACCCAGAGATTCAGGCAGGTCGAAAGTCGACCTGGCGTTTGGGGAGGTCGATTTTTAGCACTGCGACGCGGAGGTGACTGCCGGCACGGTATGTTTTGCCGCTTCGGCGACCGCGGAGGGAGCGCTGGGAGGGGTTGTAGGAAAAGAAGTCGTCCTTGATCGAGGAAACGTGGACCAGACCGGAAAGGAGAAAATCGGGGAGTTCGACAAACATGCCGAAGTTGGTGACCTCGGTGACCACGGCCGGAAAGGTCTGGGTGGCGTGAGGGCCGGCCTGCATCTCAAGATACTCCAGTAACTTGAGTTTTTTGGATTCCTGTTCGGCCTCCGCCGCGACGCGTTCGGTGCGTGAGAGGTGCTGGGCCAACTGATCGAGGTGAACGCTCTTTCCGCCTCCCTTGGGGTGGGCCAAAGCCCGGTGGACGAGAAGGTCGGCATACCGGCGGATGGGCGAGGTGAAATGGGTGTAGTGGGACTTGGCGAGACCGAAGTGGCCCAGGCTTTTCGGGGAGTAGACCGCCCGTTTAAGGGAGCGGAGAAGTCCGATCTTCAGAGCATAACCGTCGGGACGTCCCGGCAGAAGTTTGAGGATCTTCTGGATTTCACCGCGCTGGGTGAGGTCGCCCGCCTTGATTCCGTGGGCGATGAGGAGCTCGCGATACTCCTGCAGGCGGGATTCGTCGGGCATCTCGTGAATGCGGTAAACGGCGGGGCGGTTTTCGCGGTTCAGATGGCAGGCGACGGACTCGTTGGCCAGCAGCATGAACTCCTCGATCAGCTGGTGGGATTCGTCGGAGGACTCCCTTTCGATCCGGTCGGGCTTCCCGCGGGCGTCGAGAAGGATGCGGAGCTCGGGAAAATCGAGATCGAGGGCGCCGGCGGAGAAGCGGCGACGGCGCAGGGCGGAGGCGAAGTGCCAAGCCCGCTGAAGAAATCGGTCGAGGTCGTCGCGTGCCGGGCGCTTCATTCTTTCCATGGCCTCGGCATAGGTGAGGCGGTGTCGGGAAAAAATGACGGAGCGGCCAAATCGGGCGGCACCGGCCTTGCCGTCGGGCCCCACGCGGACGAAGGCGGAGTAGGTCAACCGCTGTTCCTGGGGGCGAAGGGAGCAGAGATCGTCGGAGAGGCGCGGGGGGAGCATCGGAATGACCCCGTTGACGAGATAGACGCTGTTCGCACGCTTGCGGGCCTCGTGGTCCAGGGCGGAGCCGACCTTGACGTAGTGGGAGACGTCCGCGATGTGGATGCCGATCTCCGCATGGCCGTTGGGAAGCTCACGCAGGGAGATGGCGTCGTCGAAATCCCGGGCGGTGTCGGGATCGATGGTGATGATGAACTCGCCGCGGAGATCCTCGCGGCCGGGCGGGTTGTCCGGCAGTTCGACCTTGGGGAAGGAGGAGGCCTCGGCCATGGCCTCGGGAGGAAAACGGGCGGGCAGGTCAAACTTCCGGATGATGGAGAGGATGTCCACGCCCGGATCGGCGGGGGCGCCGAGGCGTTCGACAATGATTCCCTCGGGGTTGGAGTGGCGGTTTTTCCAATCGATTAGCCGGGCGACGACTTTGTCGCCCGGTTGGGCGGCCGGGGAGCCCTCGGTTCCGGGGGCGGGGACGTAGAGGTTGTGCAGGTAGCGGGGATCATCGGGGATAACGATATGGAAGCGGGCGGTTTTCTGGAGGGTGCCGACGATGTTGGCAGCGCGGCGTTCGAGAATGCGAAGCACGCGACCCAACCGCCGCTCCCCGCCGTCGGGACGACGGCCTCTCGGTCCCTGGGCGGACGGGCGGCGGTCCAGTCTGGCGACCACCAGATCACCGTGAAGTGCGTTGGCGGTGTCCTCGGCCGGGATATGAAGGTCGGGCGATCCGTCCTCGGGAAGGACAAAGGCGAACCCTTTGGAATGAAATTGGATCGCTCCGGTGACCAGGTCGGCGTTTCCCGCGGAGATCCAATGGTTTTGCCGGACCCGGGCGACCTTGCCCTCCTTTTCGAGGAGCGTGAGGGTGCGGACGACGGCACCCGGCGGGACGCGAAGGCGCCGGGCGAGGGAGGCGGCCTCGAGGGGAGTGGCTTTTTTGCCCTGCAGGAGGGAAAGAATGCGGTCGGGCAAGCGGCTGGCGGCGGGCATGGGTTTAAGGGCATAGTGTAACCCACTTCCGATGAACATCCTATTCGTGGCCACGGAACTCGCGCCCCACGCCAAGGTTGGCGGCTTGGCTGACGTGATGGCGGCGCTGCCGCAGGCGTTGGCCCACGCAGGTCACGGGGTGAGCCTGGTGGTGCCTCTGCACCGCAGCCTGAGGAGGTCGGGGGAATTCCGGGCGACCCCGCTGACTTTGGAGATCTCCGCGGCCGGGAAAATATGGCCGGGCCGGGTATGGGAGGGACGGCGGGACGGGGTGGCCTTGTGGGCGATCGAACGGGATGAATTTTTCGACCGGGTGCATCCCTACGGGGATGGGAAGGGGGACTATGCCGACAGCCTCGATCGCTTCAACTTTCTGGCAAAAGCCGCGGTGGAACTGGCGCGCTACCTGGATCCGACTCCCGACATCCTGCATGCCAACGACTGGCATGCGGCCTTGGTGCCGGGACATTGCCGGGCCTTGGGACTGCCGATGAAAACGGTCTTCACCATTCACAATCTGAAGTACCAGGGGGAGTTTCCCGCGGGGGACTTTTCCTCCCTCGGATTGCCGCCCGGGATGTATTCCCCCGAGGGATTCGAGTTTTACGGGAAACTGAACCTGATGAAGGGTGCAATTCTCCTTTCCGATGCGGTGACGACCGTCAGCCCGACCTATGCAGAGGAGATCCAGGGGGTGGCCCAGGGGTTCGGGTTGCACGAGGTGTTGCGGGCCAACGCCGCCAAACTCACGGGCATCCTCAACGGGATCGACGATTCGGGCTGGAATCCGTCGACCGACCGCGTGATCCAGGCTCACTATCGTTGCGGGGCGATGCGCGGGCGGGAAGATTGCCGGGCGGCCCTGGAATCCGAGATGGGGATGGAGCCGGCCAACGGCCGCCCGATTTTTGGCATGGTCACGCGAATGGCTGAGGAGAAGGGGGTGGATCTGGCGCTGGCCAACGCGGGGCATCTGGTCCGCAAGGGGGCGCGTTTGGCGGTTTTGGGCACAGGAGACAAGGGATTGGAAAAGTTGGCGGCGGATTTGGCGAAAAAACACCCGCGGCAGGTGGTGATACGGCGGGAACACAATGAGGGTTTGGCGCACCGAATTTTCGCGGGAGCGGATTTTTTTCTCATGCCCTCGGCCACCGAACCCTGCGGCCTCACCCAGATGTATGCCATGCGCTACGGATCCATTCCTGTGGTCGGAGACACGGGCGGACTGCATGACACGGTGGAGGAGTGGGATCGTGAGGGCAAAAGAGGGACTGGATTCCTTTTCCGTCCGCACACGGAGGCGGCTCTCCGGGAGGCCTTGGATCGCGCCTTGGCGTTGTGGGATGAACCCGCAATAATGAAGGTGGCCCGTCAAAACGGGATGAAGAAAGAGTGGGGATGGGGTTCGGCGGTGCCGGCCTATGAAAGAGTCTACCGCTCGGTCTTGGACTGAAGCAGAGGGAGGATAAGAGCAGCCATGCCGGAACTGAGAAAAGACCCCGTGGTGGGACGCTGGATCGTCTTCAGTCCCGAGCGGCAGATCCGGCCGGAGCGGTACCGCTGCGAGGAGTTGCCCCCGACGCGTCCGGAGGAGGATCCCTTTCTCGAGGGGCACGAGAGCTACACCCCTCCCGAGGTCTATGCGATCCGTCCGGGCGGGGGCGCGCCCAACACCCCGGGTTGGCAGGTGCGGGTGGTACCCAACCGCTTTCCCGCCCTGCGGGTCGAAGGTCAGCTGGAGCGGGAGGCTGTCGGTTTTTACGATCGAATGAACGGGGTGGGAGCCCACGAGGTGGTGATCGAGACACCCCACCCCAAACTGCTGCTGGAAAAGCAGTCGCTCAGCGGCGTGGCCAGGGTGCTGGAGGCCTGCCGTTGCCGGATCATCGATCTCTCCAGGGACGTCCGTCTGCATTACATCCTTGTCTTCAAGAACCATGGGGCGCGGGCCGGGGCGACCATGCCCCATCCGCACACCCAGTTAATTGCCATGCCGGTGACGCCGATCGTAGTGAAGGAAAAGCTGACCGCAGCCCGAGCCTACTACCTGGAAAAAGACCGGAACCTCTTTGAGGACATCCTCAAGGCAGAGAAGAAAACGGGCGACCGGTTGGTTTTTGAAAATGACGGTTTCGTGGCCTATTGTCCCTTTGCCAGCCGGTTTCCCTTTGAGACCTGCATCATGCCGAAAAAACAGGCCCCGGATTTTCACGCCACCAGCGACGGGGATCTGGTGCTGGCGGCCGAGGCGATCCAGAGGGTGCTCGGTTCCTACGCCACGGCCCTCGACCAACCGGACTACAACCTCATCCTGCACACGGCCCCGTTCCGACGAAGCCGGCGCCCGGACGCCTGGTCCACGATCGACGCCGATTTCCGCTGGCACATCGAAATTCTGCCGCGGCTGACCGGGGTGGCCGGTTTCGAGTTCGGCACCGGCTTCTACATCAACCCGACGCTTCCCGAGGAGGCGGCCAACGTCCTGCGGGAGGCCATGACACATGGCTGACGTCGCCCTTCTTTGGCATCTCCACCAGCCGTCCTATGTGGAGGCGCAAAGCGGGGAGGTTTTGATGCCGTGGGTGCGGTTGCACGCCGTGCGGGGCTACTCCGACATGGCGGAGATGGCGCGGCGGCATCCCAAGGTCAAAATCAATTTCAACCTGACCCCGGTGCTGGTCCGCCAGATTGAGGAACTGGCGGAAAATAAAGGAAAAGACCGATGGGGACTGTTGGCCAGGAAAGAGGCCGCCAAGCTGACAACCGAAGAAAGGCAGCAGGTGCTGGAACATTTTTTTAAAATCAACTGGGCGACCTGTGTCGACCCCTATCCCCGGTACCGCCAACTGCTCGATCTCCGGGGTCGGCGCCCGGGCGCCGCGCAGTCCATGCAGAACGTCAAACGTTTCAAGGAGGAGGACCTGAGGGATCTGCAGGTTTGGTTCAACCTGGGATGGTGCGGATTTGCCGTCCGCAGGCGTTATCCCGAACTTCTGGCGCTGATTGCCAAGGAAAGGGGATTCACGGAGGAGGAGAAAATCCGGGTCATGGAAATCCATCAGGAGGTTTTGCTGGGAATTTTGGGCGAGTATCGGGCGTTGGCGGAGTCGGGCCAGGTTGAGCTGACCACCACGCCCTTTTACCATCCCATTCTTCCCTTGTTGGTGGACAGCGACTGCGCCAAACGTGCGATGCCCTGGGCCCGGTTGCCGGAGCGGATTCAGGCACCGGAGGATGCCCTGGCCCAGCTAAAAAAAGCGCAGGATTTCCACACCCGGGTCTTTGGCCGAAAAGCCCGGGGTCTCTGGCCATCGGAGGGATCGGTCAGCCCGGAAGTGGTTCCGCTGATGGCCGAGGCCGGGTTCGAATATTTTTGCACTGACGAATCCGTTCTTTTCCGCGGGCTGGAGACCCAGGGTAGCCCGACGGATCACCTGGAGCTGTTCCAGCCTTGGAGGGTGGAAGAGGCCGGGTCCAAGGTGAAGGCCCTCTTCCGAGAGCGACCCCTGTCGGACTACATCGGTTTCACCGCCGCAAGGACCGAGCCTGCGGCGGCAGCGGATTATCTGAGGGTGCACCTCGAGCATATCGGGCAGGTCATGCCGCAGAACGGGGCGGTGCTGATCGCCCTGGACGGGGAAAACGCCTGGGAGGCATTTCCGGACAGCGGGGAGGCTTTTTTGGATGCGTTTTACCAGCGGTTGGAAACCTCCCCCACGCTGGAGACGCGAACTTTGGGGGAGATCATGGACCGCAGCGAGGGCAGGCCGGTTGGGCGGTTGCATTCCGGTTCCTGGATCGGGGGAAACTTTGACATCTGGATCGGCGATCCAGAGGAGAATCAAGGGTGGGAATGGATCCGACGCACGCGCGAATTTTTGAAAAAAGCGGAGAGCCAGGGAAAGTTGTCCGAGGAGGTGCGGGCGGCAGCCTGGGAGGACATTTACGCCGCCGAGGGCAGTGACTGGTTCTGGTGGTACGGGCCGGACTTTCAAACGGACAGCGACATGATCTTTGACGCGCTTTTCCGCAGTCGTCTGCAGAATGTCTACCGCCGCTTGGGAGTGACCCCGCCCGCGGCCCTGAGCGTGCCGATTTGCGGGGCGGAGGTGCGGTTGGGACATCCCCCCGTGCGAAGCATCGAGCCCCGTCTCGCGGCCAAGCCGGTCTTTTTGGACTGGTCGGGTGCGGGGCGGTACGAGGCGTGGAGGGACCAGGGGGCGATGGCCCACGGGGACCGGAGGGTGCGATCCATCCTCTACGGTTTCGGGGAAAACGATTTCTATTTCCGTCTGGATGCCAAAGGAGTCGTGGGGGACGAGGTCTCGGTGGATTTCGACCTGCCTGTGCCGACGAGGGTGCGGGCGGTGCGCCGGGACAACGATTGGACGGTGGAGGTGACCAAAGCGACCGACGGGGTGGCCTTCTCCCGTGTGCCATGCGAGGCGGAAGCGGTGGGCGGGCAGGGACTGCAACTGCGCGTCCCCTTTGCCGCCCTGGGTTGGAGAAAGTCGGGCGGGGAGGTGAGTTTTCTGGTGCGGGTTCTCCGCGAGGGGTCGGAGGCCGAGCGTTATCCGGAGAGGGGGCTGATTGAGTTTTGCGGACCGAACCTATCCAAGGAACTGCAGAACTGGTTTGTCTAAAGGCTTCCTGATGAAAAATGTGAACCTCGTCCTCTGCCTGCACATGCACCAACCGGTGGGCAACCTGCCGGAGGTGGTGGACCGGATCACCCGGGAGGTGTACCGCCCGGTGATCGGGGTCCTGCAGAAACATCCCGGCGTAGCGGTGAACCTGCATGTGAGCGGATGTTTGCTGGAAATGTTGCAAGCTCGCCACTCGGACCTGCTTACCACCCTCAAGGAACTGGTGGCGTCCGGTCGGGTGGAAATGATGTCCGGTGGGTTTTACGAGCCAGTGCTGGTGGGGTGGTCGGAGGAGGACCGCGACGGGCAACTGGCGAAAATGGCGGGATGGCTGAAGGAGAAGCTGGGGGCTGAACCGTCGGGGGCGTGGCTGGCCGAGGGAGTCTGGGGACCCTCGCTCTGCGGAGCCCTTCACCGGGCTGGGTTGCGGTATGTTCCCCTGGAGGGATCTTTCTTCCTGCAGGCCGGCATCGTTCCGGCCAAGCTGAACGGCCATTATGTCACCGATCAGGCGGGGGATCTGATCCATGTGTTACCGACCTGCCCCGATTTGGCCCGGTTGCTCCCTCATGCCCCGATGGACGAACTTTTCGGATATTTGAGGCGGGTGGCCAACCGGGGGGAGGATGTGACCCTGACCCTGGCCGCGGACCTGGAGACCTGGCCGGCCTTGGCCGGCGGGGCGGCGGGTTACCTGGAGCAGTTGTTCTCCCGGCTTGAGGAATCGCAAAACTGGATCCATACCCTGACGGGCGTGGCGCAACTGGAGCGGCAGGCGCCCAAGGGTCAGGTGGCCCTGCCCCCGGGCACTCCAGCGGAACTGGGCGGGTGGTCGCTTCCGGGAAACGCGCGCAGGGAATTTTTCCGCGAACGCGGGCAGTTGGGGCAGCGTTACGACGCCCCCAAGATCCTTCCTTTTTTCCGTGGGGGATCCTGGGCGTCATACCGGGTGCGTTACGGGGAGGTCAACCAGATGTACCGCAAAAATCTCCAGTTGGGCCGCCGGTTGAAGGCCAAGGGCTCCCACCCGAACTCGCGTTCGGTGCAGGAGAGGTTGTGGCGGGCCCAGTGTTCGACCGTCCAGTGGCATGGAACGCGGGGGGGGCTTCATCTTCCCCACCTGCGGGAGGCGATCTGGCGTGAACTGCTGGCGGCCGAGTCGGAACTGCGCAGCGGGCAGACGGAGGCGGAACTGTTGCGGGAGGACATGGATGCGGACGGCCAAAGCGAAATCCTGGTGGGTCATCCCCGCCTGACCTTGATGGTCTCGCCGCACCAGGGCGGATGCTGCGTGGAGATGGGATTGCCGGAGCATGGAAGGAATTTGGCGGACGTCCTGACGCGAAGGGACGAGGAGACCCAGGGGGCGGCCTCCCACTTCTCGGACTGGTACGAGCGGCATCTTTTCCAGGACCATCTTTTTGCAAGGGGCACGACGGTGGAGCAGTTGGCGGGCGGCCAGTGTCCCGAGTTGGGGGATTTCATCCTGCAACCATTCCAACTCCGGGGAATGAGGCAGACGGGAAACCGCGTCACGCTGGAGATGCAGAGGGACGGGGGCTTGTACCGGATGGGGACGAGGCAACCGTGCCTGTTGCAGAAAGTCTACTCCCTCGATGTGGCGGAGGGAGTGATGGAGGTCTCCTACCAGATCACCAACACCGGGCCCTTGCCCTTGGAGGCGGTCTTCGCCAGTGAACTCAACCTCAACGTCGGATCCGATCAGTCTGACCGCAGCGGATGGAAGTGCGGAAAGGAGAAGAGGCCGGGCCGGGAAAGCTGGCAGAAGCAGGATGGCGGAAGCGTGACGGTTTTTTCCTCCGACGGATTGGAAGTGCGCATTGTTCCGGATCTCATGCCCCTGATCTGGGGTTATCCCTTGCTGGACACTGAAAAGGGCCCCGATGGCCCGATCCGGCAGGGTTACTGCCTACTTTTCGGGCTTCATTTGGATCTGAAGGCGGGTGCGAAGGCCGAGGCCAGACTCAAGCTGAACTACCGCCGAATCTAGAGCAGGATTGCCGTTTTTTTGCCCTTCTGATAGGGTGTTTTTTCATGAAAATTCACCCAAGCGGACCGTATCTAGCCACCCTTCTCGTCTTGGGCTTGGGGGGATGCACCATTCCCGATGATGCAACCGACGTGAAAACGACGTACGGAGACACCACAAGCAGTTCCACCCCCCTCCCTGACTCCTCGTCCACCCACGCGGATAGTGATAAGACCGAAAAAACCGACACGACCGTGTCGCAGGAAAAAAAGCCCTGGAGCCCTCCCGAGGGAACGGAAAAAAGCGCCCCGGCCAAGGCGAGTTACCCCAAGGCGGAAAAAGTTTCGGGCAAGCCGGGCATGGTTCGCAGCCCTTATGCGCCCTATGCCGGGCTGGTGGACGTCAAAGGTTTTGCCCCAGGCACCGAGGTCAAATGCCCCTACACGGGCAAGATATTTCTCGTCCCGTAATCCCGCCGCCTCCTTGAGGCGATTCCGCCATGAACCCCCTTCTGCAGATTTTGAAAGAGAAGGGGCGTGCCACCACGGCCGAACTTTCCCGCCTGACCGGCAAAAGCGAAAAAGAGGTGGAGGCGACCCTCCGCAAGTTTGAGGACGATCGCGTCATCCTCGGCTATCAGGCGGTCTTGGATCCGGACAAAACCGGAAGCGGCGGCGTGCGTGCGGTCATTGAGGTTCGCATCACCCCGGAGAGGGACGGGGGTTTCGACCGGATTGCGGCCCGGGTGGCACGTTACCCGGAGGTGGTTTCCTGCCAACTGATGAGCGGCGGTTACGACCTGCTCATCGTGGTGGAGGGGCAAGATCTGCGCCAGGTCGCGAGTTTTGTGGCGGAAAAACTTTCCACCATCCAGGGGGTCATCTCGACGGCCACCCATTTCCAGCTGAAGACCTACAAGGAGGCGGGGGTGTTGTTTCTGGCGGACGAAAAGGTGGAGCGGCTTTCCGTTTCGCCGTGAAGAAGCCGGCGGACTTCCTCGCCGAGCATGTGCGCGGGATTCCGCGCTCGGGCATCCGGGATTTTTTCGAACTGGTGCAAAAGCGGGGGGATGTCATTTCCCTGGGCATCGGCGAGCCGGATTCCTCCGCCCCGTGGGCGGTGCGCGAGGCGGCGATTTATTCCCTGGAGCATGGCCGGACGGGATACACCTCGAATCTTGGCGCACCCAAGCTCCGCCAGGAAATCGCCCGGTATGCCGGAAAGACCTTCGGGCAGGATTACCAGGCCGACAGCGAGATCCTCGTCTCGGTGGGAGTCAGTGAGGCGATCGATCTTGCGCTGAGGGCGGTGCTGAATCCCGGGGAGACGGTCCTTTATCACGAGCCCTGTTATGTCTCCTACGCGCCATCGATCGCTTTGGCCTTCGGTAAATCCCGGGCCATCCAGACCCGTCCGGAAAACGGATTCCGTCTGGACCCCGCCGCGGTGGCTCAGGCGGCGGACGGAGCCAAGGTCCTGCTGCTCAATTTCCCGACCAACCCTACCGGGGCAGTTCTTGCCGGCCGGGAACTCGATGCCTTGGCCAAGGTCTGCGTGGAGAAGAACCTGTTGGTGATCAGCGACGAGATTTACGCCGAACTGACCTACGAGGGACGTCACGAGTCCATCGTCAGTCGCCCGGGAATGCGGGAAAGAACCATCCTCCTGCACGGGTTGAGCAAGGCGTTTGCCATGACGGGATTCCGGATCGGCTACGCCTGCGCGCCTGCGGCACTGATCGAGGCGATGATGAAGATCCACCAGTACTCGATTCTCTGCGCCCCCACGCCCAGCCAGGAGGCGGCGATCGAGGCGTTGAAGGGGGCGGAGACCACCACCAGCGAGGCGCGGGAAACTTACCGGATCCGGCGAGACTTCCTCGGGCGCCGGCTGCGGGAGGCGGGATTGCCCTGTGCCCATCCCGCGGGGGCTTTTTATCTTTTTGTCGATGTGCGGGGGACCGGGCTCGGCTCCAGGGATTTCGCCCTTCGGTTGCTGGAGGAGGAGCAGGTGGCGGTGGTTCCGGGATGCGCCTTTGGTCCGGGAGGTGAGGGATTTGTCCGCTGCAGTTATGCCACCGCACTGGACCGGATCGAGGTGGCGGCAGAGCGGATCGTGCGGTTTGTCGGCCGGCTGAAAAATCCCGCCCAAGCCCCGCGCTTGGCGGTGGTGAGGTAGACCCGCTTTGCGTTACGATGCGGTAATCGTCGGGGCGGGCCACAACGGCCTGATCTGCGCCTGTTATTTGGCCAAGGCTGGGCTGAAGGTGGCGGTGGTGGAAAAAAGGGAGTTGCCCGGGGGGGCGGTCTGCACGAGGGACGATCTGGTTCCCGGATTCCGTTTCGACGTCGGATCCTCGGTGCACATCATGATTCACCAGACCCCGGTGGTGGCGGAGCTCGAGCTGGGGAGGGAAGGGCTGGAATACATCGAAATGGATCCTTGGGCCCACTATCCGGTGCCAGGTTCGGGGGAGGGAATTTCGTTTTACCGGTCGGTGGAAAAGACCTGTGAGAGCATCGCGCGCTTCAGTTTGCGGGACGCCCAAGCGTACCGACGGTATGTGGAGAGATGGACCGAGTTGAACGAGGGGGTGTTTGAGACCTTTTTGGCCCCGCCGTCCCCGGGAAGGCTTTTCTCCACCATCGTGAAAAGAAATCTCTTCCGGCCCCAGTCCCGTAGGCTTTGGTCGAGCCTGGACACCGCCCGTCAGCTGATGGCGCCGTACGGCGAGGTGATCAAGGAGACGTTTGAAAACGAGCATCTGCGCACGGCGATGTTGTGGCTTTCGGCGCAGAGCGGACCGGCCCCCGCGGAGGTGGCCAGCGGCGACATGTTTGGCTGGAATGCGATGATCCACAAGGGGGGAGCTAAGCGGGCCAAGGGGGGGAGCGGTTCGTTGGCCACCGCCCTGGTGAAGTGCCTGAAGCGGCACGGCGGGGAGATTCATCTGGGAGTTGCCGTGCGCCGTGTGAGGCGGAACGGATCCGGCTGGACGGTGGAAGCTGGGGAAAAGAGCTGGGAGTCGTCCCGGGTGGTGGCGGCCTGCCATTTGAAGACTTTCTTCGTGGACCTGCTGGAGGGCGGCCCGGCGGAACTCCGGGAGCGGGTGGGCAAGGCAAGGATTGGCAACGGGTTTGGCATGGTGGTGCGGCATGCGGTGGAGGAGTTGCCGGTCTACGGTCCCTCCGTGCAGAGCGGAAAACAGCCGCGGGAATATCATCCGGCGATGCAGTTGCTTTGCCGCGATCAGGCCATGCTGGAGAGCAGTTATCAGGATTACCTGGCGGGCCGTCCCCCCGCCCGGCCCAGCGTGGTGGCAATGACCTTTTCGGGAATCGATCCGACGCTGGCTCCGGCGGGGAAACACACCCTCTTCACCTGGGCCCAGTACCACACCTACGACCTGAGAAACGGGGAGAACTGGGATGCGATCCGCGAGCGGGAGGCGGACAAACTCTACGACCTGGTCTGCGAGTATGCCCCGAACATGCGCGGCAAGATGATCGGCCGGTATATCCAGACTCCCCTGGACCTGGAGCGGGACCTGGGATTGCTGCGGGGGAACGTGATGCACTTTGAAATGAGCCTCGACCAGATGTTCATGTTCCGCCCGTTGCCGGAGATTTCCTGCTACCGGGCTCCGATGAAGAACCTCTACCTGACCGGGGCCAGCACCCATCCGGGCGGGGGCGTTTTCGGGGCCAGCGGCCGGAACACCGCCAAGGTGATCCTGGGTTGGCGGGGATGACCGGAAGGGAGTAGCCTTCTGTCATGGCCGTGGCCGCCCGAAAATCCCAGGCAGATCCCATCCGTCAGTTTTCCATTTTTCTGGCGAACAAGGCGGGGCGGTTGCTGGAGCTGATCCGGATTCTGCAAAGCCGCCACGTCCACGTGGTGGCGCTGACCATCCTCGACACCACCGACAGCGCGATCGTGCGGATGGTGGTCGACGATCCCGATACGGCGCGGGCGATTTTTCACGAACAGGCGGTGGCCCACACCGAATCCACCGTCGTGGCGGTGGAGCTGGAGGCGGCTACCGAGCTCCCGAAAGTCCTATCTTCCTTGCTCGAGGCCGAGATCAATATCCTGACGACCTACGCCTTCCTCGTCCGCCCCGAGGCCCGGCCCGCCCTCTGCCTCAACCTCGATGACAACGAGCTCGGGGCACAAGTGCTTTCGCGCGGGGGATTCAAGCTCCTGGGGCAGGGCGATATCTCCCGTTGAACGGCAAGCGGGCATGAGCCGTCTTTTGGCCGAAGTCCGGTCGGGCAGGAGAATCACGGCCGGGGAGGCGATGGAAATTTACCGTTGGCCCCTGGCCCTGCTGGGGGAGTTGGCGGACGAGCGGAGGAGGGCGGTCAAAAGGAAGGATTACGGGGGCCGCGGGGAGGAGGTGGTCACCTACATCGTCGACCGGAACATCAACTACACCAACGTGTGCGACGTGTACTGCAAGTTCTGTGCGTTTTACCGGACGGAAAAAGATGCGGATCACTATGTTCTCAGCCGGGAACAGATCGACGCGAAGCTCGACGAGCTGGTGGCGGTGGGGGGCAACCAGATCCTTCTGCAGGGCGGGCATCATCCGCGGCTGGATCTGGACTGGTACCTGGATCTTTTGCGGCACCTGAGGTCCAAATATCCGCAGGTGAACATCCACGGTTTTTCCCCCCCCGAGTTCAACCATTTTGCCGGGGTTTTCGGAATGCCTCTGGAGAAGGTGATCGGAAAATTCAGGGAGGCGGGTCTGGGCAGCATTCCCGGGGGTGGGGCGGAGATTTTGGTCGACCGGGTCCGGCAACGCATCGCCCCAAGAAAATGTGATTCCGATGCCTGGCTGCGGGTGATGGAGATCGGTCATGGGATGGGATTGCGTTCGAGCGCGACAATGATGTTCGGGCACGTGGAGAGCGTGGAGGAGAGGATCGAGCACATGGAGAGGTTGAGGGACCTGCAGGACAGGACGGGGGGATTCACCGCCTTTATCTGTTGGACTTTTCAACCGGAGAACACTGTGCTCAAAGCGGAGAGGGCTGGGTCCCACGAGTATCTAAGGATGCAGGCGTTGGCCCGCATCTTTCTCGACAACATTCCCAACATCCAGTCGAGCTGGGTGACGCAGGGCCCGGCGATGGGGCAGGTGGCGCTAAAGTTCGGCGCGAACGATTTCGGAAGCCTGATGATGGAGGAGAATGTGGTGTCGAGCGCCGGGACCAGTTTCCGGCTCACCTTGGAAGAGATGAGGAGGTTGATTCGCGAGGCGGGGTATGAACCCCGGCAAAGGAACAACCATTACGAGTTGGTCGACTCGTGTGCGGAAAAAGCTGTCCTGTCGGCCTGAAGCAGGACGAAGCAGTTTTACTTGTAACGGATGGCGCGGCCGTTGGCCCCGCCGGCGGGACCGGTGAACCGGAAGCTGGTATCCACGCGATCGAGAACCACAGCATCCGCTTTCATCTTCCAAGCTTGTTTCTGCAGGGATTCCTTCATCGATTCCTCGTCGTCCCAGAGAAAAATCTGCGGGGCACTGACCAGGCCGATGACATCGAAGGGCTTTTCCGGACGATCGAGGAGAAGAGGGATGGACTTCCAAGGCTCGCCTTCCTCGCTGCTGCGGGTGCTTTTCTTGGATCGTTTGCCGCTGGTGGAGGTGCGGCTGGAGGAGTCCTGCGCCAGAACCTCCGGTGAGGACCAGACCGCCGTGATGACCAGAAGAAGTGAGATGCCAAAGATTTTGGATAATTGCATAAATCCGTGATATGCGTGCCGGTGCGGTTGGCAAGCCGGATGACGGCTGGATGTGGACAAAAAAAACGCTAACAAGGTGGCATGAGAAATTCCCCGGGGGGGCGGGCCAAGATCCTATGGGGGTTCGTGGCGGCGGCCGGCGCGGTTTCCCTTGGAGTGGTGGCCTGGAAGAGGGGCGAGCCGGTCAACGCCCTCTGGCTCATGGTGGCCACGGGCTGTGTCTATGCCATCGGCTACCGGTTCCACAGTGCGTGGCTGATGGCCACCGTGCTGGCGGTGGATCCGCGAAGAAAGACCCCCGCCGAGTCCCATGCCGACGGCCGGGATTTTGTGAAAACCAACCGGTGGGTGGTCTTTGGCCATCACTTTGCCGCCATCGCCGGGCCCGGCCCGTTGGTCGGTCCCGTTCTGGCCGCACAGTTCGGTTACCTGCCCGGTTTGCTTTGGATTTTGATCGGGGGGGTCCTGGGCGGGGCGGTGCACGACAGCATCATCCTTTGGCTGAGCGTTCGCCGGCGCGGCAAATCGGTGGGCCGGATGTTGAGGGAAGAGGTCGGCCCGGCGGCGGGAACGATTGCCGTGGTCGGGCTACTGGGAATTTTGACCATGCTGATGGCGGTGCTCGCCCTGGTGGTCGTCCGGGCGTTGGCCGAGAGTCCGTGGGGACTTTTCACCATCGTGCTGACCATGCCTTTGGCGCTGGCCATGGGAGTCGGCATGCGGGGTGCCGGTGGCGTGCGGACGGTCTGGGTCACGGTCCTGGGAGTGTTGGCGCTGATCGGATCCGTTTGGGCGGGGAAGTGGGCTTCCGAGACCCCGGCCTGGGCCGCACTCTTTACCTGGAATGCCCCGACGCTGGCCTGGTCGATCATGGGATACGGCTTGGCGGCAAGCACCTTGCCGGTGTGGCTCCTGCTGGCACCCCGGGATTATCTGAGCTCGTTTTTAAAAATCGGAACCGTGGCGGCCTTAGGCGTGGTGGTCACCCTGCTGGCACCCCAACTGCAGATGCCCGCGCTGACCCGGTTCATCGACGGGAGCGGCCCGGTCTTCGCCGGGCCGGTTTTTCCCTTTTGCTTCATCACCATCGCCTGCGGGGCGGTGAGCGGATTTCATTGTCTGGTCTCCTCCGGGACAACGCCAAAACTGCTGGCCAGCGAGGCGGACATCCGTGTGGTGGGGTACGGGGCGATGATCACGGAAATGTGTGTCGGGGTCCTTGCGCTGGTGGCGGCCTGCGCCATGCCCCCGGGGGAATATTTTGCCATCAACCTTCGGGGAGAACCGGCCGCCGTGGTGGAGAAAATCTCGGTGATGGGATTTCCGGTGACGGAGAAGCAGATGGCGGATCTGGCGCGATCGGTGGGGGAATCGACGATGGTCGGCCGGACGGGCGGTGCCCCGACCTTTGCCGTGGGAATGGCGCAGATTTTTGCCAAGTCGGCGGGATCCCCGGGAGGATCAGCCATGGCCCTGTGGTACCACTTTGCCATCATGTTCGAGGCGCTTTTCATCCTGACCACGATCGACGCGGGCACGCGCATCGGGCGCTTTCTGGTGCAGGAGGTTTTGGGATGGCTCTGGAAGCCCCTGGGGGAGGTGCATTCTTCGGCGGGGAATTTCCTGGGAAGCGGGCTGTTCGTTGCGGGGTGGGGATGGTTTCTCTATCAGGGGGTGATTGATCCGCAGGGAGGGATCAATAGCCTCTGGCCGATCTTTGGGGTGGCCAACCAACTGCTGGCGGTGATGGCCCTGGGGCTGGCCACCACGGTCTTGGTCAAGATGGAAAGGGCGAGATTGACCTGGGTGACTCTCGGGCCGCTGGTTTGGCTGGTGGGGGTGACCTTCAGTGCGGGCTGGATGAAGATCTTCAGCTCGGACCCGAGGCTGGGTTTTTTGACGGCGATGCGCCAAGCGGCGGCAGCCGGACAGGATCGGGCGGCCATGACCCATGCGATCAATGCCAGCATCACCGGCTTCTTTCTCCTGTTGGTGATTCTGGTTCTCTGGGCCTGCGGGAGGGTCTGTTGGTTGAAGTTCAGGGGAGAAAAAGTTCCGCCGGTGACGGAAGAAGCTTGGGGACATGCCGGGTGACAAGGATGGCGGCTTCGGACCCATTTCGCCGGATGAAAGACGGCGCACTATTTCTTGGGTGGGTGTTTCTTGGCCTGACGGTCCGGGCGGAGGAGCTGCCTTCCACGCTTATTCTGAGCTGGGAAAAAAATCCCTGCACGAGCATGACGGCACAGTGGATCCGTGGCCCGGGCTTGGGAGACGCTCCCACCGTGGAGAGACCGGAGACGGTTCAGTGGAAAAAGGCAGGCGCGGAAAAATGGGAGTTTATGAGCGCGGAGTTTTTTCCTTTCCCTGACCCGGAGAAGATGGGGCGGTCCAGGTGGACCCGGGTGAAGGCGTCCTGGAACCGGTTGGAGCCGGGGTGCGAATATGTTTTCCGGATCGGGGATTCGCCCGGAGCGAAATTCTGCACGGCACCTGGGGAAATCGGGAGCGGCGTGACGTTTGTGGAGGGGGGGGATGTCGATGTGGCTGAGACTTCCGCACAAATGATGACCCTAGGGGCGCGGCAGGATCCCCTTTTCATAAGCATCGGCGGGGATCTGGCCTACGAGGACGGCCATGATGTCCGTCGGGAGATTGTCTTTTGGCAGCAGTGGGCGAAAACCGCGCGAGCATCAGACGGGCGGAGGATTCCTGTGGTGGCTGGGATCGGGAACCACGAGGTCAAGGGCGGGTATGTCCAGGAAGGCGCCTCTTTTCGTGAGATGAAGGCAAGGGCACCCTTTTTTTACGCTTTGTTCGGCGGGTTGTATGAAAAGGCGGAGCCGGTGGCCCTGGATTTCGGGAACTACCTCTCCCTGCTTTTGATGGATTCCGGACACGTGCTTCCGATCCCTGCTCAGACGGCTTGGCTCAGGGAGAATCTGAAAAAAAGAAAAACGGTTCCCTGGATCTTCGCCTCGTGGCACGTGTCGACCTACCCCTCTTTCCGCAAATGGAAGGAGCAAAAGGAAATCGTTCTGACCCGCGCGGAGTGGGTCCCCGTTCTGGAGAGCTCGGCAGTGACGGCGGTTTTCACCCACCACGATCATAATCTCCAGAGGGTGGAGACGGAGGGCTTGGCGGGAAGAAAGATCCCGTTTTTGGGCAACGGCGCGATGGGGGTGGAGGCTAGGCCGCGGAATTGTGCCGAATCGGAAAAACTGTCGAAGGCCTTCGCCCAAACGGACTATGTCCATGTTGTTCGCCTGCGCGCGGGGGGTGCGACGGTCTGCTCTTTGGGGCCGGAGGGGCAGGAGTTGGACCGGGTGGAATTTTCCGGGCGTTCCCAGCCCTGATTCTCCGCATCGACAGCGTACGCACTTTCTGGTCTGCTTCGTCTATGATCGTTCCCGAGAGTTGGCTGGAACCGTATCGCAGCCTGCGTTGGCAGGGGATCCTCGAGATCCTGCTTCTTACGGTGGTGTTCTATTACGGCTACAAACTCCTGCGTCGGACGCAGGGGGCCAAGGTGTTGAGCGGATTTCTTCTGGTTTTTCTGCTGGCCCTGGTGGCGTCCAAATTTCTTGAGCTTCGCGTCCTGAGTTTTCTTTTGCAGGCCTTTGTCTCCGTCTTGGTGCTGGCCTTCCTGATTCTCTTTCAGCCGGAGATTCGTCGGGCCTTGGCGGAGATTGGGCGGGCGGGCGGCTTCACCCTCCACGGGGAGCGGCAGTCGTTCGTCATTGAGGAAGTGATCAAGGCCATCGAGGCCCTGCGGGAGAGAAAATACGGGGCCCTCATCGTCTTTGAGCAGTCGGACCTCGCCCAGGGAGTGGTCGACTCGGGGGTGGCGGTGCATGGAAACGTCTCGGAGGAGCTATTGGCGACGATTTTTTTCAACAAGACACCGTTGCATGACGGTGCGGTTATCCTGCGGGGTGACCGGGTGGTGGCGGCAGGTTGCATCCTTCCGGTGAGTCATCAGGCGATGAGCCGGGTTTTGGGATTGCGGCACCGGGCGGCGCTGGGGTTGAGCGAGGAGAGCGACTCGGTGGTGCTGGTGTTGTCGGAAGAATCGGGGGAGATCACCCTTTGTCGAAAGGGAAAGATGGATCGCCCGCTGGAGATTGATTCGGTGCGCCAAAAACTGACCGAGCTGCTGGTCAGCGGGGGTGCAGGAGTCTCGTGGACCGGGGGTGTGGCGCGGGGGTTCCTCCGGCCCACCCTGGGACCCCAGGCTCTGATGCGCAGGACCGCTCGGGCGTTGATCTGTCTGACCTTGGCGGCGGTGGTTTGGGGAATTCTCGGAGTGATCGTCACCGGCATGAGGACGGGGTTGCGCTGATGGGGGAGGGGCAGGCTCGGAGGTGGTTCGGCACGGATGGAATCCGGGGCCGGGTGGGAAAGGTGCCGATGACGCCCGAGTTCATCGCCGCGGTGGGGGCTGCTGCGGGAAAATTTTTCGCCCAATCGAATCCCGGAGGGAAAATCCTGGTGGCACGGGACACCCGCGGCTCCGGCCCGGTGCTCGAGGCCTCCTTGGCCGCGGGGTTGAAATCGGCCGGGTTGTCCGTGGAGACGGCGGGGGTGCTGCCCAGCGGGGCGGCGGCGATGCTGGTGCCGGCCCGGGGAGCGTGCGGTGGGGCCATTCTCAGCGGAGCGGAGCCAAGCTGACGGACGAGGAAGAGTCCCGGATCGAAAGCCTGCTGGACTGGGAGCATCCGCCGGCGAACGCGGAAAAAGCCGGGGCGTTGGATTTTGCCTGCCGCGATTGGGCGCTGGAGGGATACCGCAAAAAACTCAGGCTGGCCCTCGGGGAAGGTTTTTCCCTTCAGGGACGCAAAATCCTGGTCGATGCCGGACACGGGGCTTCGTGGTTCACCACCCCGGAAATTCTACGGGGGTTCGGGGCCGAGGTGGAGGTGATGTCCGACCGACCCGACGGCAAGAACATCAATGAGGGATGCGGTTCGGAGCATCCCGAGGAATTGATTGCCAAAATCCGGGAGAGGGAGGGTTGGATTGGTCTGGCACACGACGGGGATGCCGACCGCCTAGTGCTGGTGGATGAGAAGGGGGAACGGGTCGACGGGGACGAGCCCTCGGGCGGGGTGTGTTGCCCGGCAAAACGGTGGTGGTCACGGTGATGAGCAACCTGGGTTTGGACGAGGCGGTTTCCGGGAGTGGCGGAAGAGTCGAGAGAACCCCGGTGGGGGATCGTTACGTGGCGGCGGCGATGAAAAAAGGCGGTTTCCAGCTGGGGGGGGAGCAGTCGGGACACCTTCTTTTTCTTGATGCCTCGCCGGCGGGAGACGGCTTGCTCTCGGCCTTGAAAATCCTCGATTTATTGCAGAGGAGGAAGGAGCCGTTGCACCGGGCCCGTTTGGTGATGAAACGGTATCCGCAAAAACTGGTAAACCTCAGGGTGCGGCACAAGCCGGCATGGGAGACGGTTCCGCCCGTGGCGGCGGCGGTGCGGGAGATGGAGAAGCTTTTGGGCGCCAAGGGGCGGATTCTCCTGCGCTACTCGGGCACGGAAAACCTTGTGCGGTTGCTTGTCGAAGCGGACGAAGAGGATAAGATCCGCCTGGTTCAGGAAAAGCTGGTGCCGATCCTGAATGAACATCTGGGAGAGTAAAAAATGAGCGTCAATGCCTTGGACCAGTTGAAGAAGTTCACCACCGTGGTGGCGGACACGGGAGATTTTGCAACGATGAAGGAGTACGCCCCCGAGGACGCGACGACCAATCCGACTTTGATCGAGAAGGCCACCGAAATGCCGGCCTACCTCCCGCTGTTGGAAAAAGCGGTGGCGGAGGGCAAGGGGGCGGCGGGTTCCAAGGAGGAGAGGGCCCGGGCGATCATCGACCGCCTCCTGATCCTTTTTGGATGTGAAATCCTGAAAATCGTCCCCGGTCGGGTTTCCACCGAAGTGGATGCACGTCTCTCGTTCGACGTCCCGGGGACGGTGGAAAAAGCACGGCATCTTATCGGGATGTATCAAAAGGCGGGCATTCCCCGGGAGCGGATCCTGATCAAGATCGCGGCGACCTGGGAAGGTGCCCAAGCGGCGAAGATCGTCCAAAAGGAGGGGATTCAGTGCAACCTGACGTTGATGTTCTCACTCCCCCAGGCGGTCGCCTGTGCGGAGGCGGGCGCCAGACTGATTTCCCCGTTTGTCGGCCGGATTTACGACTGGTTCAAAAAGAGCACGGGCAAGGAATACAAAGGGGCGGAGGATCCGGGCGTGCAGTCGGTGCAGAAGATTTACGCCTACTACAAAAAGTTCGGCTATCCGACCCAAGTCATGGGGGCGAGCTTCCGCAACATGGGTCAGATTCTTGAGCTGGCGGGGTGTGATCTCCTGACCATCAGTCCCAACCTTCTGGCGGAGTTGAAGGCTTCGACCCAGACCGTGGCCAAAAAGCTGGATCCGGAAACCGCCAAGAAGGATCCCATTGCCAAACTGCCCCTGGATGAGAAGACGTTCCGTTTTCTTCTAAATGAGGACGCCATGGCTACGGAAAAATTGGCCGAGGGAATCCGTCTCTTCTCCGCCGATATCGTGAAGCTGGAGAAGAAGATACTGGCCAAGATCTAGCCGAAGCGGGTTTTCGGGGCTATTTTTACAAAATATTGATAATCAAAGCTTCTCTTGGCCTAGGGCCACGCTTTTGGTGATTGACGGAAGAGGCTGAATGCAAGATAGTTACTTTTTACACATATATGTTGGATAAGCTTTTCCCTTTTCTGGAGAACGACATGGGCGTGGATCTTGGCACGGCCAACACTCTCGTTTTTGTCCGCGGCAAGGGGGTTGTTCTCCGTGAGCCATCGGTAGTGGCCATGGACCAGGCAACTCGGCGGGTTTTGGCGGTGGGGGATGAGGCCAAGAGGATGTTGGGTCGGACTCCGGGATCGATCGTGGCGGTTCGACCGCTGAAGGATGGGGTGATCAGCGATTTTGAAGTCACCGAGGCAATGCTCAAATGTTTCATCGAAAAGGCGACCAAACGGCAGAACCGTTGGCGGCCAAGGCCGCGCCTGGTGATCGCCGTTCCTTCGGGCATCACCGAGGTGGAGCGTCGCGCGGTGTGTGAATCCGCGGCGCACGCCGGGGCGCGGAGCGTCCGCCTGATCGAGGAGCCCCTGGCCGCGGCCATCGGGGTCGGTCTGCCGGTCCAGGACGCCTCCGGAAACATGATCATCGACATCGGGGGCGGAACGACGGAGATGGCGATCATCTCGCTGGGGGGAATCGTTTTCAGCCGCAGCGTGCGCGTAGCCGGTGACGAATTGGACGAGGCGATCATGAACTACCTCAAGAGGGCCTATAACCTGATGATCGGCGAACGGACAGCCGAGGACATCAAGGTGAAGATCGGTTCGGTTTATCCCATGGAAAAAGAGACCTCCATGGAGGTGCGCGGCCGGGATCTGGTGGCCGGATTGCCCAAGACGCTGACCATCACCTCGCAGGAGGTGCGGGAGGCCCTTTTGGAACCTGTGCAGATCATCCTGGAAAGCGTCCGACTGACGCTGGAGCGTTGCCCGCCGGAGCTTTCCAGCGACCTGGTGGAGCGCGGGGTGGTGCTGGCCGGCGGCGGCGCGCTGTTGCGCGGCTTCGACAGGCTTTTGAGCGAGGAGACGGGGCTGCCGATCCATGTGGCCGAAGACCCCCTCAGCGCCGTGGTGGAGGGCACCGGCAAAGTGCTCGATGAACTGGAGTTTTTGACGAAGCTGACGATGGCGGACGGGCGCGGGTAGCCGCATCCTCCCCGCCCTCCGCAACACGTCCGCTTTCCCGAAATAAAAAACAATGTCACGCACATGGGTTTTTTTGGGGTCGGGAGCGGCCCTGGCCACAGCGGTCACCGTTCTCTTTTTTGCCCCCGTGACCTCCCGTTGGACAGAGCGGGTCACCATCGAGACCATCTCTCCTCTGGCCCGGGCATGCGGCGGGTTGCAGACCAAGTGGAATGATTTCCGCCAAAGTCTCCGCCAATTCGACGTGTTGGAGGAGGAAAACCGGAACCTGCGGGCGGAAAATGTGCGCCTCCAGACCGAAATCCGCCAACTGGATTACCTGCGCAGCGAGAACGAGAGATTCCGGGAAATGCTGGCCTTCCGGGAACAGCAGTCCTTCCGCCTGTTGGCCTGCCGGGTGATCGAGCGTGACACCTCCAACTGGTGGAATTCGGTGCTGGTCGACCGTGGTTGGAGCGACGACCCCAATCTTGCACCCGACCAGCCGGTGGTGACGCCCCGCGGGGTGATCGGCAAGACGGGTACCGTCGGCCGCTCCACCACGCGTGTGATGCTTCTTTCTGACGAGAACTGCAAGGTCAGCGTCCTGACGGAGGCCGCCGGGGCACGCGGCATTCTTTTAGGGAACACCCCGATCAACGGCGGAACCCCCTTGTGCCGCCTGACGTTTGTCACGCGGGAGGCGAAGTTTGCCGTCGGTGAGCGGGTGCTGACCACCGGTTTGGGGGGGACCTTCCCGCCCAACCTGTTGGTGGGGACGGTGACAGATGCGCCGGCTTTGACCTCGGAGAAAAACTCCGGTCTCTATCGCGAGGGCCAGGTCACCCCGGCAGCCGACCTGAATGATCTGCGGGATCTTTTTATCCTGACCGGCGCTTCGGGAGCCAAGAAATGAGCCCGGGTGAGGGAAGTTTTTGGAAGCTGCTGGCTTTGGCCGCAGCCGCCTGGATCTTCCGGGCAGTGGGTCCCGAACTTTACGGAACGGCGGCCCTGACCACCCAACTTTTGGCCGCGGTGGTGATCCAGGCGGGACTTCTTCTCCCGCCGGTCCGGCTGGCCTGTTGGACTTTTCTGGTGGGATTTTCCTGGGATCTGCTCACCTTCTCCGCTTTGGGTCATCACGCCATGGTCATCGGCTTGACTGTGATGCTGGTTCGCTCCCAGAGGGGATGGTGGTTGGGGGCTTCGGCCGGCGAACAAGCGGCCGGTTCCGTTCTGGTGGCGGTGATCTATTTCGGACTGGATCGATTCCTGCACCTTTTGGAGATCCGCAGCTGGGAGTGGCCGTTTGCCCTCAGCGTGAATCTGGTGGTGGCCGGTCTGGTGAACGGGATCGTTTCCGTAGGCCTCGGATGGTGGTTGGAAAGGCAATCGGAGCCATCCGCCCGGCGTGTCTCCCGGAGGCTACGATGATGCTGCTGGCCCGGCCGGTGGCGAATATTCCGCGCCGCATGCATGTGGCCATGGCGGTGGTGGTCCTGGCGGCCTTTATTTTGCTCCAGCGGCTTTTTGTCGTGCAGGTGGTGGAGGGGGAGAAACATGCCCAGACCCTGATCAACCAGACGACCATTCCGATTCTTCTGCCGCCGCCCCGCGGGCTGATTCTCGATCGCAACGGGTTGCCTCTGGCGGAAAACCGCGCCCGCTTCGACGTTGACCTCTATGTCCGCGAGCTGACGGGAAACTATGCCCGCGCCCACCGGGGACGCCTGCCGATGACTTCGGTGGAGGTGGGGTTGGGGGAGAAGCGGCGCAAGGTGAAGCAAGTCGACATCGACAAGATCGTGCAGGAAACCGCCCTCGAGCCCCTGCGCAACCTCGGCATCCAGATGAACTATGACGTCGACGAGCTGCGCCGCCATGCCCAGCAAAGGCCCAACACCCCGTTCCAATTGGCGACACAGATCGACTTCGCCACGCTTTCGCGAATTTCCGAAAGGGATCCGCGCCTTCCGGGCGTGCAGGAGACGGCCCGGCCGGTCCGCTGGTATCCTTACGGGGCGTTGGCCTCGCATATCATGGGTTTTGTCGGGGCGCCGGAGGAGCAGACCCTGGAGACGTTCCAGCCGGAAGTCGTCGGCAAAGATGGCGTGGAGAAAAGCTTCGAAAAAGACCTCGAAGGAAAGCCCGGGGGCAAAATCCTCAAGAAAAACAACCTGGGATTCATCCTCGAGGAGCAGGGATACCAATCGCCTCTGCCCGGGCAGAACATTTATCTCACCCTGGATGCGCGGGTGCAGACCATCGTGGAAGGGGTGATGCGGAGGGTGGGTCGCGGGGCCTGTGTGGTCATGGACCCGAACAACGGGGACATCCTGGCGATGTCCTCGGTGCCCAACTACGATCCCAACAGCTTTGTTCCCGGGGGGACGGGCCAGTCGGCGGACTGGAAAAGACTCCTCAACGACGAAACCAAGCCGATGCTCAATCGCGCCTTGGGGGCCTATGCCCCGGGATCCACCTTCAAAACCGTCACCGCGCTTTCGGCACTGGAAAATCCCGCCGCGAAATTCACCCCGGAGACGGTCATCCACAGCCCCGGTTCAATCGAACTGGCGGGCCGGACCTGGCATGACTGGAATCCCGACGGGCAGGGGGATATCACCCTGAAGCGTGGGTTGGCCATGTCCTGTAACACATTTTTCTACCAACTGGGCGTACGCACGGGAATCGACTCCATTACCCAGATGGGAAACCGTGTGGGATTCGGACAGAGGATCTTGAATGACCCGGACGGTAAGCCGATCCTGGCGGGCGAGGATCCGGGAACCCTCCCGGGACGCCAATGGATGGAAGATCGGATGGCCCTGCGCAAAAAGGCCTACAAGGAGAGGATCGAGGCCTGGGTGGCGGGAGGAAAAAAAGGGGAGCGTCCCCCGCCGCCTCCGGTGGAAAAATGGAGCGACGGTCACACCGCCAACACCTCCATTGGGCAGGGGTTCGTCCGGGTCACCCCTCTCCAGATGGCGGTGATGCTTTCGGCCGTGGCCAACGGGGGAACGGTCTATCAGCCCCGGTTGGTGCAGGGCATCGGTTTGTCGACGGAGACGGGCACCAAGGTGACTCGCGAATATCCGGCGGGAGTGAAGCGGGGCGATTTGGGTGTGCGCCCGGCCAACCTCGAGGCGGTGAGGGCGGGATTGCGTGCGGTGGTGATGGAGGGGACGGGAAAAAACGCCGCGGTGAAGGATGTCGAGGTGGCGGGAAAAACCGGATCGGCCCAGTTCACCACGAAGATCGGTGGCAGCGTGGTCAAGGACACGCGGACTTGGTTCACGGGATTCGCCCCTCTCAAGGATCCGAAATACGTCGTGATTGTCATCGTGGAAGGCGGGGTTTCCGGTGGAGCCACCTGTGCCCCGTTGGCCTCGGAGATCCTGGCCAAGCTGTTTGAGATGGAGAAGGGGACCGCACCGCAGTTGGTTTATCAGGCCCCGGTGATCGGCCACTTCCACGGGGTGACGGCTTCCGACGGCAGCTACCAGCCTCCCGGAACGGACGGGGACAGCGATGGGGACATGTTTGGAGGAATCTTCCGCTGGTTTGACGAAGGCATGGGCACCGGCGGGGCCGGCCGAGGGCTAAGGAGGCGATGATGGCCAAGACCCGGAAATGGCGCGGGCTGCACTGGCCCTCTTTTTTCCTCATGGTGGGTCTTTGCTCCTTGGGGATCATGGTGATTTATAGCGCCACCCACACCAGCGAGGCGGCCGATCTGAAAAATGCCGCCCTTCAGCAGGGGGCCTGGGTGGGGTTGGGTCTGGTCTGCTTCTTCGCCCTGGCTTTTTTGGATTATCATCGCTGGGTGGCACAGGGGTGGTTCTGGTTCGGCGGCGGCCTTTGTCTTTTGCTCCTTGTTCTCGTCTTTGGCCGAGAGGTCAATGGGGCAAAAAGCTGGATCCGCCTGGGACCGGTCGGCTTTCAGCCGGCCGAAGTCATGAAACTGGCCTTCCTCGCCGGGGCTTCAGCCCTGCTCGTGGCCTTGCGGGAGAAATCGGAAAAATTCAGCACCGTGCTGGCCCTTGGGGGATTCGCCCTGATCCCCATTTTCCTGATTCTCAAACAACCCGATCTGGGTTCGGCCGCAGTCTTCATGCCGATGTGTTTCGGTTTGCTCCTCGCCGCGGGGACAAGACTCCGTTACCTGCTGGTACCCGCCGGGTTCGGGTTGGTCATGGTCTTGGCGATCTACGTCTACGTCGGATACCTCGGCAAGGAGCTCCCTTTCCTCAAAACCTACCAGAACAACCGCATCCGGACTTTTTTCGATCCGAATCTGGATCCCCTCGGGGCGGGATGGACCATCCGTCAGTCGATCATTGCCATCGGCTCCGGCGGTTTCAGCGGCAAGGGCTATCTCCGGGGCGACCAGAACCTCTACGGTTTTCTTCCCAAAAACATCGCTTACAACGATTTTATTTTTTCCGTGCTTGGGGAGGAACTTGGTTTTGTCGGGGGGGGCGCATTGATCCTGGCGGAGGCCGGGCTTCTTCTTTCCATTGCCTGGATCGGATCCCGGGCCCCCGACCTGGAGGGGCGGCTCCTCGCTGGCGGGGTGCTGGGCATGCTGTTCACCCATTTTTTCATCAACGTGGGAATGACAATCAAGGTGGTGCCGATCACCGGCATTCCCCTGCCTTTCGTGAGCTACGGAGGGACCTTTCTGGCCGTTTGCATGGCCGCGATGGGTTTGATGCAAAGCGTCTGGATGCAAAGGAGGCTGGGCTGATGCCCCGCCCCATTCGGAATACCGAAAGGAGAACATCATGATCGTGGAAACCATCAAGCGGATCTTCGGAGTCAAAACCAAGGAGGAGCGACGGAGCCTGCTGATCTCCGTCGAGCCCCTGGAAAAACGGGTGGCCCTGCTGGAAGGCGGGGTGGTGGAGGAGTTTTCCATCGAGCGGGAAGGGGACCGGAGCATTTCCGGCAACATCTACAAGGCCCGGGTGCACAACGTGGAGCCGTCCCTCAAGGCCCTCTTTGTCGACATTGGGCTGGAAAAGAACGCCTTCCTGCATTTTTGGGACGCGGTACCGGCGGCGATGGACGAACAGATCGAGGCGGTCGAGCGCCGGGGAAGCCGCGGGCGGAAGCCGCGCATCACCAGCAATGACATTCCCCGGCTCTATCCCGCCGGTTCCGAGGTGATCGTCCAGGTCAACAAGGGGCCGATCGGAACGAAGGGGGCCCGCGTCACAACGAACATCAGCCTTCCGGGCCGCTACCTGGTGCTCATGCCGTTCGGGGAGATGAGCGGAGTTTCGCGAAAAATCGAAAATTCGGAGGAACGGGCCCGGTTGCGGAAAATTCTCCAGGAACTGGACGTGCCCGAGGGCATGGGGGTCATCCTCCGGACCAACGGCGAGGGCATGCAGGCCCGCTACTTCGTCCGTGATCTGGCCCTGCTGCTCGAGCAGTGGAAAAAGGTGGAGGAGGGGCTGAAAAGCAAGAGTGCCCCCGCGGTCCTGCTGGAGGAGCCCGACCTGGTGGAACGGTCGGTGCGCGATTTCCTGACCGAGGAGGTCGACGAAGTGATGGTCGACAATGAGGACGCGGAGAAGCGCGTCCGCGAAATGGTCGGGCTGATCTCCAAGCGTTCCCTCAAAAAGGTCAAACGCCACCTGGCCGCCGAGCCCCTCTTCGAGGCCTTTGGCGTCAACCGTCAGATTGAGAGCGCCCTGCGCCGGCAGGTCTGGCTGAAATCGGGGGCCTACCTGGTGGTCGATGAGACCGAAGCCCTGGTTTCGATCGACGTGAATACCGGAAAAACCCGTGGAGGCCGGGACCACGACGACACCATCCGGAAGACCAACCTTGAGGCTGCCGAGGAAATCGCCCGGCAACTGCGGTTAAGGAACCTTGGCGGGTTGGTAGTCATCGACTTTATCGACATGAAATCGAGGCGGGACCAGATGGCGGTCTACGAGAAGTTCAAGCAGTGCCTCCGCCGTGACCGGGCCCGAACCCACACCCTTCCGATTTCGGCCCTCGGTTTGCTGGAGATGACCCGGCAGAGGGTGCAGGAGAGCATCCGAAGGGCGGTCTACATGGAGTGTCCCTGTTGCCGTGGAAAGGGGATGGTCAAATCTTTTGAGACGATGAGTGTGGAAATCCAGCGCGAGATCAGCCGGATCCTGCGCAAACACAGCGACGTCCATGAGATCAAGGTCGTGGTCCATCCCGGGGTTCTCCACCGTCTGCGGACCGAGGACGACGAACTGCTGGTCGAACTGCAACGTAGGTTCGCCGGACAATTTCAATTCAAGGCGGATCCGGCCTCCAACGTGGAGGATTTCAAGATCCTCAACGCCGCGACGGAACAGCCCCTGGAGTGACCATGCAGGGTGGCACCGGACCGGGAGGGCCGGTTCCCGTGGAAAAAGGCGCGGAACCTTCGCGTTTATTTCTTCCGGCCTTGGAGAAGCTTGCGGCGGCGGGGGAGGGAATTTCCCCCGACTCCAAACTGGACCGGATCCGGCAATTTCTCCGCGAGGAGGAGGCCCGACTCGTTGCCCAGGCCAAGGCCGGCGTTCCCGGGTTGGAGTTGGCCCACCGGCGCTCCCAGCTCCTGTCCGCCGTCCTGATCCATCTTTGGAATCACGCCGGGGACGAGGCCTCGAAAAGCCGTCTTGCCCTGGGAGCGGTCGGGGGATTCGGCCGGGGGGAGATGAGTCCGGCCAGCGATGTTGACCTGGTCTTCATCCGGGAACGGGGAAAGGAGAAGGCGGAGGAGGAGGTGGTCCGGCAGATTCTCTACGTTCTCTGGGATATCGGGTTCAAGGTGGGGCACGCCTGCCGCACGGTGGGCGAGACGATGGAAAGGGCGGAGAGCGAGCCGATGATCAAGACCGCCCTGTTGGACGCCCGGTGCCTGGCCGGATCCGCCCCGCTCTGGCAGGCCTTTTCCTCCGAGTTTCAAAAAAAATGCCTCCATCGCGGGGTGGAGAACTATCTCGCCTGGCGGCTGGAGAACCAGGCGGCCCGACATGCCAAGGAAGGGGGGACGATCTACGTGCAAGAGCCCAACCTCAAGACCGGGGTCGGAGGCCTGCGCGATTTTCACAACCTGCGGTGGGTGGGAAAAGTCAGCGGCCAGGGGGTGAGCCTGGGTGAACTGGCGGCCCAAGGCTGGCTGGCGGCGGAGGAGGTGGATGTGGCGGAAAAATCCTTCGCCTTTCTCATGACCGTGCGCGAGTGGCTCCACGACCTGCAGGGTGGAGCCGGGGATGTGCTGTCGCTGCGCCTGCAGGGGGAACTGGCGGTGGCCATGGGCTATCCGCAGCCGAATATCCTCCGTCAAAGCGAGGCCCTCATGCGGGAGGTCTACGGCCACATGCGCTCAATTCACCTGATCTGCAATCCGGCAGCCACGAGGATCTGCCAGCAGATCACGGGCAAACCCCGGGGGATCTGGTCTTTCTTTGCGGGGTGGCAGGGATCCCGCCGGGCAACGGACGGTTTCATCCTGAAAGGAGCCGAGCTCGAGGCGGAGAGTCCCCAGGTTTTTTCGCAGGATCCCGCCCGGATGATCCGCGTTTTCCGGATTCTCCAGGACCAGGGTTCCGTTCCGAGCGCCCAGTTGGTCGCCCTTTTCCGTGCCAATTTCAGCCTCTTGACCGACGAATTGCTCGGGCGGAAGGACGTGCAGGAGGTCTTTCTCCATCTTCTCCGGCAGAAGGGAAAAGTCGCCCGTGTCCTCCGCTTGATGCATGAAAACGGGGTACTCGGGCGGATGATCCCGGAATTCGCGCCCTTGACCTGTCTGGTACAGCACGAATTCTTTCACCGCTACACCGCCGACGAGCACACCCTCGTCTGTCTCGAGCAACTCGACGCGATGCTGGATTCCAAGGACCCCGACCTTCGAAAGTACGCCGAGCTCTACGCCCGGGTGGAGGCCCCTGAGATCCTCGCCCTGGCGATGTTACTCCATGACACCGGCAAGGCCGAGCTGAGCCGGCACCACGAGGAGGTGGGGGCAGCCAACGCGGCCCGGGTGGCGCGTCGGTTCCATTTTTGGGGCCGCAACCTCTCCCTGATGACCTTCCTGGTGGATCATCACATGACGCTGGGAAACTTTGCCCGAAAAAACCTCGACGAGCCCGAGACCATCCGGGCGTTTGCGCGGATCGTCCAAGATGAGGAAAGGCTGGATCTGCTGATGCTCATTTCGGCCGCGGATGTCCGGGCGGTCGCCGGCCGAAGCAACTGGTCGAGCTGGCGGGAACTGCTGGTCTGGGACCTCTACACGCGGACCAAGCGGATGCTGGCGGGGGAGGAGGAGTTTCTTCGTGCCGAGGAGGAGGAGCGGGCCGGAAGAACCCGCCAGGTGGCCGCGGTACTCGCCGGAAGCTGCACCGAGGAGGAGATGCAAAACCACCTGGAACGGATGGGACCCTCTTATTTGCGGCAGTGCACGGCGGAGTTGGTGGCCCGGCACATCCGGGCGATCCACGAGTTCCTCGAGAGACGGGTGGCCGGAGCCGAGGCACTCGTGCCGCTGGTGGTCTGGCAGGACCATGCCGAAGAGGGACACACCGAGGTCATCGTGGTGACCTGGAACCGGGAAAAGCTCTTCAGCAAGATCGCCGGCAGCTTTGCCGTGGCTGGGGTCAACATCCTCAGCGCAAACATATTCACCCGGAGCGACGATGTGGTGGTTGACACCTTCCGCGTTTGCACCGACCGGCTCGAGCCGGTAAGTCACCGGGTTGACCGCGAGCTTTTTGAAAAAACCCTGACCGAGGCGCTGGGGGCCACGGAGGATCATTTGGCGGAGCGGTTGGCCGGCCAGGGACCGACCCTTTGGCAAAAGGCCATCGGCGAGGGGGAATTTCCCGCAACCCTGCGGATCGACACGGAGAGCGAGCCCGGAAAGACCCTCGTCCACGTGCAGGCTCCCGACCGGGTGGGGCTTCTTCACGCGTTGACCCGCGCCATCTCGGAGGAGGGTTTGCAGATCGAGGGGGCGCGGATTACCACGGAAAAAGGGGCGGCGATCGACACCTTCAGCATCCTCGGCCAAGGGGAACCGCTGACGGACTCCGCCGCCTTGGACCGCCTTCTCAACCGGCTCAAGGGAGTGGTCAGCCGGTGAAAAAAAACAGGCGACAGCTGGACCTGGAACCCGGCGATCTGCTGCGGGCCCGGAAACTGGCCGAACGGATCGTGTCGGAAGCCAAGCGGGAATTCGGGGTGGAGCGCGCCGCCCTCTATCTTCTCAATCCCAACTTCGGGAATCTGGAAATGGAGGCCTCCCTCGGGGTGGCCGTGTCTGTGCAAAAAAAACGGTTGGCACCCGGGCAGGGGTTGGCCGGTTGGGTGGCAAGTCGCGGAATCTCCGCCCGGGCCGATCTACAAAAAAGCAACCTAGGGCTGGGTTCGGGAGGGAGTGAAATGGCCGCCCCCCTGAGCGAGGGGGAAAACCTGATTGGGGTTCTGGTGGTCGGAACCCGGAAAAAAAACTTTTTCCCGGAGGGAAGGGAGGAGGATCTGCAGAAAATGGCCGACGAGGCCGCCCGCTGGCTGAGCCTGGCCTGGAAAGTTGCGGGGACGAGCGAGGAGAGCCGGCGCTCGGCGGCCCTGGCGGAGGTTGGTGCGGCCATCGGGGCGGAGGAGACCCCGGAGGCGATTCTCAACCGGGTTGCCCGTGAGGCGGCGCGACTTTCCGGCGCCAAGCTCGCCTCCATTTTCCTCCTCGATGTGAAAAAGGAGAAGCTCTCCCTTGAAGTGTGTCTGGGGGGATCAGCGGATTACCGCCAGCAACCGCCCATCGAGGTTGCCGAGTCCGCATTGGGCTATGTGGTGCGGCGCGGGCGACCGATCTCGGTACGGGATGTGCGGCTTAGTCCGCAGGACCTGCACACCGACCGGATCCTGCGGGAGGGCCTTGTCTCGGTTTTGGTGGTCCCGCTGGTGGAGAAGACGGAGGGTATCGGGGTCCTTTGCGTGGCCACCGCGGAGACCCGGCGCTTCCCAGACGCGGAAATACGACTTCTTGAGGGATTGGCCGGTTTGGCCGCGGCGGCGCTCGGACGATCCAGATTATCGGGACGGCTCGACCGAACGGAGGAGGAGTTGCGTAACCGGGAGAGGCTCTCCTCCCTTGGCATGCTGGCTGCGGAGGTGGCCCATGAGGTTCGAAATCCGCTGGCGGTCATCCGGATGCTGTGGCACACGGCTCTCCGGGGGTTGCAACCATCGGAGGCCCAGGCCCGGGACTTGAACCTCATCGAATCCAAGTTGGCTCAGATGAACGGGATTCTCGACCGGGTGCTCAATCTGGCCCGCTCGGCGGATCCGGAGATCGGTCCGGTGGATGGAACGGATCTGATCGAGGAGGTCGGACTTCTCGTCCGCAGCAAGCTTTCCGCCTCCCGGATCCGACTAGCCAAAAAAGTGCCGCTCCGGGGCCGGGCGGTGTTGCGCGGGGATCGGCCCCAGTTGGAGCAGGCGGTTTTGAATCTGGTTCTCAACGCTGTGGAGGCAATGCCGGAGGGAGGGGAACTCAAGCTCGGCGTGCAGGCGCGGGGAGGGAGCGTCTTTCTATCCGTTCAGGACAGCGGACAAGGCATGCCTCGGGAAATTGCCGATCGGCTGTTCGAACCCTTTTTATCGCGCCGACCGGGGGGCACGGGCCTGGGCATGGCGCTGGTCCGACGGACGGTCGAAGCGCACGGGGGATCCCTGCGGGTGGATTCGAAACCTGGCAAAGGGACGCAGGTGGAAATCCGGCTTCCCGCTTGGGGCGCCCCGCGGGCCTAGTTCAGGAGTTTTTCCAGCTCGGCATCCTTGGGGACGCCGAGTTGCAAGGCGCGGTTGTAGTGGCGTTTGGCCAGCTCCTTGGAGGGCGGGGTCTGGGTGGCGTAGATCACCGCGAGGTTGAAATGGGCGTCGCCGTAGCTGTCGTCCAGTTCGATGGCTTTACGGCATTCCTGTTCGGCCGCCTCCTGCAGGCCTTTGCGGGAGGAGGAGATGCCGAGATAATTCCGGGTCTTTGCATCGTTGGGATCCAGAGCCACGGCCCGGCTCAGCACCTGGATGGCATCGTCGTATTTTTCCTGCTGGACCAGGACAATCCCGAGAACGGAGTGGGAGAAGGCGTCGTTAGGGGCGACCCGGATGGCCTCGCGCAGCGGTTTTTCCGCCTCGGGATACTTCTGCTGCTGGAAGCGGACCACGCCCAGATTGGAGAGGGCATAGATTGACTGGGGATACTTTTCCAGGATCTGCTCGTAAGCGGCGGCCGCCTCATCGAACTTTTTCTCGTTGTAAAGGGAGGTGGCCTTGGCGGCAACGTCCTTGAATTCGTCCGGAATGCGCGGTTTTTCGGAATAACTTTCCGGACTGGCCGGCTTTTCCGCATCTTTGGAGAGGGTCGGTGTGGCGCTGGCCGAGGAGGAGGAAGAGGCCGCTGGGGCGGCCGGTTCGGGAGACACCAGCGAGGGCGCGGAGACCTTGAGAAGATCCTGTTCCTCGTTGGTCAGGGAGACGAGGGGGGAACTGAGCACCTCCATCTGTGTCTTGAGGGCCTCGGTGGAGACCGCGAGGTTCTTGAACTCATCCAGCACCAAACGGCGTGCGGCCTCCCGCCGGGCCTGCTCCTTCAGCTGCCGGTCGAGGATGGAGCGCAACATGGCGTTCTCCTTGGCCAGGGTGGAGTCGGATTTGCCGACGGAGCCCGCGGCCTGAAGCTGGGTGGTCAGGCTGGCGATCTGCTTTTTGTAATCCTCGTTGGCCCGGGTCAGCTCGGCGGAGCGGGCATTGGCCTCCGCCAGTTTCCTTTCCAGCGAATCCACCTGACCGCGCAGGGAGGTCATCTCGCCCGAAAGTTCCCCACCGGCGGCCTTCTTCAGGCTTTCCTCGGTGGCGGCCAGTTTTTTCTGCAGGTTCGCATTTTCCTCCTGGAGCTTGGCCACGTTGGCGTCCGGAGCCGGGGAGGCGGAGAGCTTTTCCCTCAGTTGTCTCTTTTCGGCCAAGGCCTGCTCGAGGTCGGTCTTGGCCTGCCGTAGTTCCGTGCGGGCCGATTCCAGATCACCCGTCAGCGCAATGATCTTCTGCCGGAGGGCGGAAGGATCATCCGAGGTGAGGGCGGTTCCCGGGGTTTCCGTCTTCTGGGTGGCTGGTGCGGGACTTTCGGACGGCGCGGGAGCGGAGGAGGGCGGTTGACTCGAAGGGGCTGGGGCCGGTTTTTCGGCGGCTAGTGCGTAGGGTTTTTCCGCCGGTGCGGGAGCGGCATCCTTGGCCGCCTTGAGGTTCGACAGCTTGTCGTTGAGATATTTGATCCGGTATTTGACGATGGTTGGTTCCCATTCGGGGTTTTCGTTTTTCAGCTTATCCAGCTTGTTCAGGGCGGTTTCGTATTTTTCCCGGGCCTGGGACTTCTGACCGGTGTTGTCCAGCTTGTCCCCCTCGTTGATCATGACGTAGATCTGCAGATAGTCGTCCTGGGGGGAGGCGGCCGGGCGGGAATCAGCGGACGCCAACAGGAGGAGGGCGGCACCGATGGTGAAAATCTTGCGGAACTTCATGGCAGGGAGGGAAATTAGGCGGACAGACAGCGTTTCGGGCAAGAGAAAAGGAGCCCCGTTGACGATAACTTTCTCTCGTCTAATACAACATGTATGGAGCTCGCCATGCCGCAGGGAGTGCTGGTGTTGAACCGCTTTTGGCAGGCGGTGCACATCTGCTCCGTCCGCCGGGCCTTCAGCCTTCTTTACATGGGGCATGCCCAGGTGGTGGAGGGCAATGGGCAGGATTTTCGAACCTTCGATTTCAACAGCTGGCGGGACCTCAGCCAGGATTACGATGGGGAGGACGCCATGCAGACCATCAGTTTCCGCATCCGGATCCCCCGGGTGATCGTGTTGATTCTTTTCGACCGGATTCCCAAGAAAGAGGTGAAACTCACCCGTCAGAACGTCTTTGAGCGGGACTCCTTCACCTGCCAGTACTGCGGAACCAGCAAGGACCGACGCGATCTCAACATCGACCACGTCATTCCCCGTGATCAGGGTGGGACCACCAAATGGGAGAACGTCGTCTGCTCCTGCATCCCCTGCAACACCCGCAAGGGGAACCGGCGTCCGCATGAGGCCTCGATGAAACTGATCCGCAAACCCAAACGCCCGAAGATGCGCACCTTCCTCAATGTGCAGATCTCCCGCAACGGTCCGGAGACCTGGCGTCATTTCCTCGACTTGGCCTACTGGAACGTGGAGTTGAGCGACTGAAGAAGTCCGCTTCGCCCCGCCTAGCCGGGGTTTTGGCCGATCCGGGGGAACGATCCCGCACTTTTCCCGTCACCCGGGAGGGGATCTTCCTCGCCCATGCCGCGGTGGCCCCGATCAGCGGGCCCGCCCGGGAGGCGATGGATGCGTGGACGCAGGACGCGAGCCGGGGCCGACAAGAGAGCCTGGAAATCTGGAAAAAAGTCCGGCAAACACGCGAAGTTGCCGCCCGATTCCTTGGATGTGATTGGGAGGAGGTTTCCCTTTTGGGGCCGACGGCGCTCGGATTGGGTTTGGTTGCGCTGGGGATCCACTGGAAGCCCGGGGATGAAGTGGTGTATGACCCGTACGACTATCCGGCCAATGTCTACCCGTGGCTCGATCTGGCACGGCGGGGCGTTCGGCCGGTTCCGCTGAAACGAAATCCGGGAGAGGCGATCGGCTGGGAAGATGTGAAGCCGGTGCTCACACCGAAAACTCGCCTCGTCAGCCTGGCCACCGCCCACTACCTCAGCGGTCGGCAACCGGAACTCTCCGTCATCGGTCCCGAGCTGAAAAAACGCGGAGTGCTCCTCTGTCTGGATGGCATTCAAACCTTGGGGGTATTGCCGACCCGGTGGCCGGAGGCGGATTTTCTGGCAGCCGACGCCCACAAGTGGATGTTGGGGCCGGTCGGTGCCGGAGTCCTGATGGTGCGCAAGAGAGTTTGGGACCAGCTTCATCCGCCCCTGCTTGGTTCCTGGAACGTGGTCAGCCCCGATTTTTTGGCCCAACCGGAAATCGCATTCGAGGGGGAGGGAAGAAGGTATGAGCCGGGTAGCCTGAATCTTCCCGGGATCGAGGGAATGAGGGCGTCCCTAGAGTTGCTGGAAAACCTGGGCCACGACGATGTCCAACAACACGCCTTGGGATTGGCCCGCAGGTTAAGGGAGGGGGCCCGACAGGCCGGCTTCCGGATTTACGGGAGCGGGGAGGATAGAGGGGAGCGGGTGATCACCAGTCTGGTCGAACCCCCCGGAGGGTGGGAGCCGGTGAAAAGGAGAATGGAGGAGGAGAATGTGCGGGTTTCCTGGAGGAAGGAGCATGATGGCAAGGTTCTGCTGCGGGTCTCCCCCCATGGATCCAACATCCCGGGGGAAATTGAGAAATTCCTGACCCTTTTGGGAACCGCGGGTTGACTCCGCGCCTGTTCCTCGGCACGATTTTCTACTTATCAATCTTACGCAATGAAACCCACTTACAACCCCTCCAAGCGCACGCGGAAACGCCAGTTCGCTGCCCAAAGGTGTGGAGCGCCACTACGCCCGCCACACCGGGGCGTGACCGTCGCCTCCCCCGGGAGCGCATTCTCCGCCGCCGGTCGGAATTTCTGGCTCTCCGCCGGGAAGGGGAAAGCGAAAGCGGCAGTCATCTCAAGCTCAACTGGCGTTCTTCCCCTTCTTCCGTCCGCCGGATGGCCATCGTCGTCCCCAAAACCTGCGGAAATGCCGTGGTGAGAAACCGGATCAAGCGCTGGGTGCGGGAAGGGTGGAGAATCCTGCAGTCCGATCTTCCCCCCGGTCTGGACTCCGTATGGGTGGCCCGACCCAAGGCCGGCGAGGCCGGGTTCGAAAAGATCCGGGAGGAGATCCGCAACCTTTACCTCCGGGCACGGCTTTTGCCGAAGGGCTGAAAGGCGTGAAAACTTTTCTTATCGGCCTGCTCCGCCTGCAAAAGATCGCTTCCCCCGTCTGGCGAAGCTTTTTGGGCGGATCCGGTCCTTGTTGCCGCTTCCATCCGACCTGTTCGGATTACGCCATCGAAGCCATCCGGATCCATGGGGCCGGCCGCGGCGGGCTTCTTTCCCTGCGCCGTTTGGCCCGATGCCATCCCTGGGGCGGGGCCGGGATCGATCCGGTCAAGGAGGCGGCGTGAAAAAGGGCGGGATGGATCGCAGTTCCTGGATCGCCGCGGGCCTATGCATGCTCCTGCTGGTTCTTTATCCCAAGATCGTGGCGCATTTTTATCCGCCCAATCCGGCGGCCGCAAAAAAATCGGCGGCCCAGTCCAAAACTTCCAACGTGACGGAGCCGCCGACTGCCCCCGCCGCCTCCCCCAGTTTGTTGGCCAAGGAAACCTTGGCGCCGGGATCGATCCAGCGTTCGGGGGAGGAGCAGACCGCGGTGCTGGAAAACGCCACCCTGCGGGCAACCTTCACCTCCTGGGGCGGGGGAGTGCGCACCATCGAATTGCTCGGCCATACCGGCGATCCCGGGGAGAAAGTCAGCCTCAACCGTGGCTCACCGGATGCGATTTTCGAGCTCCGGGGCTGGACTCCAGCCGGCGAGGGATTGTCTTGGAGTCTTGAAAAAGCGGATGCCCAAGAGGTGGTCTTCACCGCCAAGGCGCAAACGGGCGGCGAAGTCTGGCTTCGCCGAACCTTCCGGTTGGCCGGCGATTACCGGCTCTCTCTCACTCAGGAGGTGGAAAATCGCGGAACCGTCCCCCTGGCCCTTCCCAGCTATGCCTTGGCCGCCGGCGTCGGGGCTCCGGTTCACCTGAAGAAGGATGAGGAGAATTATCTGGGAGCCAGCTGGTTCACCACCGATGTCACCTACACCACGCACAAGATGCCCGAATTTCTGCCCTCCAACTTTCTTTTTCTCTTCCCGCGTCCGGGCAAGGAAATGGTCCAAAGCCGAGGTGACCGCGAGGTCCGCTGGGTGGCCGCCAAGAGCCAGTTTTTCGCCCTTGTCCTGACAGCCCAGGACGCGCCGGCTGCGGGAGCAGAAGCCCGCAAGGTGGATCTCCTGGGGGAGACCATGCGGGACGGGTCGGGCAAAGTGCCCGCGGTGGAGGCGTGGATGAAGCTGGCGGGTTTTGATCTGGGCGTGGGGTCGAAAAACGTCCGCCAGTTCGGGCTCTACGCCGGGCCCAAGGAGGATTGGCGTCTGCGCAGCCTGGCGCAGGGCGAAGATCAGGTGATGGAGTTCGGCTGGATGGGGATCGTCAGCCGGCCGCTTCTCGTGGTGATGAACACCATTCACCGTTGGGTGGGAAGCTACGGCTGGTCGATCGTCATCCTGACAATCCTGCTCAAGGCCATCCTCTGGGTGCCGCAGGCCAAGGCCAACCAGAGCATGAAAAAGATGCAGCTCCTTTCCCCCAAGCTGAAGGAACTCCAGGAAAAATACAAAGAGGACCCCACCAAGCTGAACACCGAGATGATGCGCCTCTACCGCGAGTACGGGGTGAACCCCCTCGGCGGCTGCCTGCCCATGCTGATCCAGATGCCCGTGTTTCTCGGATTTTATTACATGTTGCTCAGTTCAGTGGAGCTACGCGGTCAGTCTTTCCTCTGGATCCACGATCTCTCGCGCCCGGACACGATCGGTTTTCTCCCCGGGCTGGGCATTCCCATCAATCCCATGCCCCTGATCATGACCGCCGCCATGGTCTGGAGCATGCATCTCACGCCCCAGCCGCAGGGAGTGGACAATCCGGGGGCCAAGATGATGAAACTCATGCCGATCATCATGCTGGTGTTTTGCTATAATTTCAGTTCGGCCCTATCGTTGTACTGGACCGTGCAAAACTTCCTCTCCATCGGACAGCTGCTTTACAACCTGCGCCAGCCCATGCCCAAGCTGGAGAAGGTCCAGCACCCGGCCGACCTGGTGAAGCGTGGCAAGTGGAAGGGCGGAATGTGGGGGCGTCGATGAGCGGTCCCGCCGCGCCGGCGGGGGCACGCGAGCTCCTGGAAAATATGCTCGGGCACCTCGGTTTTGCCTTCACCCTGGAGGAGGAAAAACGCGGGGACGACGTGGTCCTGCACGTGCGGATGCAGAATCCCTCACGGTTGATCGGACGGGAGGGAGAGACCATCGACGACCTGCAGTTTTTGCTCAACCGGATGCTGGTCCGGGGGGAGGAACCGGCCCAGCGGGTGATCGTGGACGTGGAAAACTACCGGCTCGAGCAGCAGTCGGCCCTTCTCGACGAGGTCCGGGAGATGGTCGAGAGGGTACGGTCCTCCGGCGAGACGGTCGAGTTACCGCCGATGAACGCCTACGAGCGCCGGATCATTCACCAGGCTTTCCGTGATGATCCGCAACTGGAGACGGTCAGTCCGGAGGGCCCGTCCCGTCTCAAACGGATCCGGGTCCGTCCGCGTCGTCCGGCTAAGTCCTGAGCCGTTCCGTTCCCGCCGACGGGTCGGACTCCCGCGATCCTTCGCTTTGGGACCATGCCGTTGCAGGGCTGGCTTGGGTCGTGGTGCTCCTGCTGATTGCCGGCACGGGCCGTTATTTTGGCGGGGCGAGGGCGGTGGTTCTGGGGCCGGCTTACCTGGCCGGGGGATTGTTGTGG
>RHAF01000002.1 GCA_010028775.1 Verrucomicrobiota bacterium
CAGCCTCAACCCCCTGCGCCGCCGCAAAGTCGCCGTCATCGGCTTCGGCTCCCAGGGACATGCCCACGCCCTCAACCTCAAGAACAGCGGCATCCGGGTGACCATCGGACTCTACAAAGGCAGCAAATCCATACCCGTGGCGAAAAAACACGGCTTCAAGGTTCTCCCCACCGCGGAGGCGGTTCGCGGGGCCGACGTGATTTTTGTCGCCGTTCCCGACCTGAAAATCCCCGCCGTGTACGAAAAGGACATCGCCCCCAACCTTCGCAAGGGTCAGTGTCTTCTCTTCAGCCACGGATTCGCCATTCACTACAAAACCGTCCGCCCCCCGAAGAATGTCGACGTGATCCTCGTCGCGCCCAAGGGGCCCGGACACATCGTCCGACGGCAGTACCAGGAGGGCCGGGGCGTGCCCGCCCTGTTCGCCGTCCAACAAAACCCGTCCGGCCAGGCACGCGCCATCGCCATGGCCTGGGCCCGCGGAATCGGCGCCACGCGCGCCGGCCTGCTGCAGACCACCTTTAAGGAGGAGACGGAGACCGATCTTTTCGGCGAACAGGCCGTGTTGTGCGGGGGAACCTCCGCCCTGATCCAGGCCGGGTTTGAGGTCTTGGTGAAGGCCGGCTACCAACCGGAGGTCGCCTACTTTGAGGTTCTGCATGAATTGAAGCTCATCGTGGACCTGATCAACGAATCCGGCATCGCCGGCATGCGCTTCTCGATCTCCGAGACGGCCAAGTACGGGGATGTCACCCGCGGACCCCGCGTGGTGGATGCCCGGACGAAAAAGGCCATGCAGTCGGTCCTCCAGGAAATCCGTAACGGGAAATTCGCCCGCGAATGGGTCAAGGAGAGCCGCACCGGCATGAAGCGCTATCACAAGCTGCTGAAGCAGGGCGAGAAGCACCCCATCGAAAAAACGGGGGCCCGCCTCCGCGGCCTAATGCCCTGGATCCGTCGCCGGAACCTCAAGGGCGCCCAAGCCGCGTACTAAGGCAACCCCCACGCCTCCCCGCCGGAGGTGCAACTTCCGCCTTTTCAGGCTAGGCTATTCCCATGGCCAGCGATCGCATTCTGATTTTTGACACCACTCTCCGGGACGGAGAGCAGTGCCCCGGTGCGGCCATGACTCCCCGGCAAAAGCTGGAGGTGGCCCGGCAACTGGCACGCTTGGGCGTGGACATCATCGAGGCCGGATTCCCCATCGCCAGCCAGGGGGATTTTGATTCTGTCCGGGAGATTGCCCGGGTGGTCCGCGGGCCGGTGATCTGCGGGTTGGCCCGCTGTGTACCGGCCGATATCGATGCCGCCGGGGCAGCGGTGAAACCCGCCGGGAAAAAGGGGCGGATCCACGTCTTTCTCGGCACCAGCAAAATCCACCGCGAGTTCAAGCTGGGCAAGGCCCGGGATGAAATCCTCCGCTTGGCCGCCGAGGGAGTGCGCCGGGCCTGCAAGTTCACCCCGAATGTGGAATTTTCCCCGGAGGATGCCTCGCGCACGGAGATCGACTTCCTCGTCGAGGTGGTGGAAGCCGCCATCGGCGCCGGAGCCACCACCATCAACCTTCCCGACACCACCGGCTACGCCACCCCGGAAGAGTACGGCCGGATGTTTGCCGAGGTAATCGCCCGCGCCCGCGGCTCGGAAAACGCCATCTTCAGCACCCACTGCCACAATGATCTCGGTTTGGCGGTGGCCAACTCGCTGGCCGGCGTTCAGTCCGGCGCCCGGCAGGTCGAATGCACCCTCAACGGCATCGGGGAGCGGGCCGGTAATGCCGCCTTGGAGGAGATCGTCATGGCTTTGCGCACCCGGCAGGATGCCTTTTCCCACCTGTACACGGGCATCCAGACAAGGGAGATCGTCCGTTCCTCCCGCCTGGTTTCCGCGGCCTGCAGTTTCGCGGTTCCTCGCAACAAGGCCATCGTCGGCCTGAACGCCTTTGCCCACAGCTCCGGCATCCACCAGGACGGCATCCTGAAAAAACGGGAAACCTACGAAATCATGGATCCCGAGGAAGTCGGCTGGGGAAAAACGGAGCTCCCGCTGACCAAACACAGCGGAAGGGCGGCCGTGGCCTCCCGCCTCAAGCACCTCGGATACGCCCTGAAGCCGGCCGAACTGCAGGCTGTTTTCACGCGCTTCAAGGAGATCGGCGACCGGAAAAAGTTTGTTTATGACGACGACTTGGTCTCTCTCGTGGGAGCCCAGATCCAGGTGGCCCGGGAGACCTATTCCCTGGAAAGCCTGCATGTCGCATCCGGGACCGGCGAGAAACCGGTGGCCAAGATTTCCCTGAAGCGGGGACGGCAGACGTTGTCCGCCACCGGGACCGGGGACGGTGCGGTGGATGCCGTGCTGAAAACCATCGACCGCATCACCGGTCTCCGGGGACACCTCCTCGACTACCAGGTGCGGGCCGTGACGGAGGGCAAGGACGCGGTGGGAGAGGTCAGCCTCAGCGTGCGTTTTGACTCCAAGGGAGAGGCGGCAGCCGGACGGGCCGCAGCCACGGATGTGATCGAATCAAGCGGCCGCGCCTATCTGGCGGCCTCCAACCGTTGGCTTGCCGAAGGCGGCCGGGCCTCCAAAAAGACCCGGCGCGCCTTGGGCCAACCTTAAACCATCAATCGAAACTCGGATTGCGGGGGCCACTCTCGTAATCGAATTCAGAGGAGCGCTCGCGGGAATCCTCGCGGTGCGGCCGGTCATCCCGACGATCCCGACGAGGTCCGCCATCCCGTTCCCCGACCGACTTGGCACCGTTGACAATGAGCAAACGCCCCATGAAATCGGTATCGTGGAGTTTCTTGGCGGCATCCTGGGCCCCTTCGAGGGTTTGCATCTCGACGAAACCAAACCCCTTGGAGTTCGATCCCTTGTCGCGCACCACCTCAACGTTTTTCACCCCCGCCACTTTGGCAAAGTGGTCGAAGATGTCGCTTTCCGAGGCGTCATAGGAGAGGTTGCCCACGTAGAGCCGCGGGGTAAGCACCTCCATCGGGGGCGCTGAACGCGGCGGCCGGGGCGCCCGGGGGGCGTCAGCACGACCGTTCCGTGGGCGATCCTGGCTGAAGGAGGGTTTGGAAGATTCCCCACCCAATCCGATCAATCGCTTTAAAAATCCCCAAAACCCTCCGCCTCCGGACTTGTGTTCGCGGCGGGAACCGCCCCGATCCCCACCATAACGGTGGTGACGACGGCGACGGCGTTCGTGGGGCCCGCCTCCCTGGCGGGATCCGTATCTGGGATTGTGACTCATGTTTTAATGTGCGGCGGAAAGATAGGGCCCGTGCGGACCAATCGGGCGAACAGCGCCCGAGGGACAGGGGGGGCGGCCAGATCGGCCAATCCTTCACCCCTGTGAGTTACTTTATCGTTCTCTTTGGGTCTGCGAGAAGGGTGGGAGCGCTGAATGGGATTCGGACCAGATCTCGTTCGATCTCAACCCCGAATCAAAGCGCTACTTGCGCAACTTCCCGCCGTACTCCTTTCAAGAAAAAAACTTTATCCACAAATAAAGGTGATGGCAAGAAAATCGCAATCCGTTTAAGGATAATGCTTTAAGTCCAGTTCGGTTGTCAGGTGCTGGCCTTCGCCTCAAGCATGGGGGCCACATTCACGCTGCCGTTGCCCAGATAGAATCCGGCTCCGGCCTGCTGCGGGAGAAGCATCATCGCCAAGGCCTCCTTCCATGTTCCATCGACCCAGTAGGGATTTCCCAGAAAATCACCGGTTTGACCAAACTCACCGTAAAACCAGGTATAGTTGTCCAAACCCTCGGCAAAACCACCTTGCTGGGCCACGACCAGGGTTTTTCTGCCATCCTTGCCGTCCTCAGCCTGACAGATCAACTCCCCACCATCCTGCAACGTCCAGCGCACATCCCAGTAGGTCGTGTCACCTTCCGTCCAAGTCGAGCCATAGGTCCGGACCATCTGACTGAGTGCCCTGGCAAAGCGGTTCCAATCATCCACCGCCCACTCGCTGGGCTGCAGGATCTGCTGCACCCGCTGCAGTCGGGTTCTCCACTCTTGGGTGATCCGGCGAAGTTCGACGCGGCTGATCATGACTCACTCAGCGGCGGCGTTCGCCTGAATCCCCCTCGAGGTTGGAGAGTCGCTGGCGAAGAACCCCGATATCCTTCTCCTGCCGGTTCAGCTGCGCCTTGGCCTGCTCGATCAGAGATTGCTGCTTGGCCAGTTGAGCCCCGGCCGATTCGAGGCCGCTGGCCAGCTCCGCATCTCTTGCCTGAAGGGAGGCCAGCTCCTTGTTGATCCTCTGCTCCATTTGGTCGACGGTCACACTCTGCCGCTGGATCTGCTTCCAAAGAACGTAACCACCAAAACAGGAGAGAGTCGCGCATCCAACAATGATCAGAAGCAACGCCAGCCCCACCCCGCTGAGGATGGAGCTGACCGCCCTCTGCTCCTTGCGTTGGCGGTCGATGCTGCGTTTGACGTTCAGGGCACTCGGGGTGGATGGATTCATGGCAGGCTCCTCTGGCTGGGTTTTGGACGATGAGGTTGTGGAGGTTTGGTACGTGGGATATCCGGCGGGGCGGGGGGGCCCCTTGATCACCACCACATCCGGGTCCTGTCCCTCCTGTTTGGGGACGGCTGATGCCGCCCCAAATGGAAGCTCAGGCTCCCCGGCAGATGATGAGTGGCTGAAGGTTTCCTTCATGGGTCCTTGCCCACCGGATCTGAGCATCGAACAGACGCTTGGCGAGCCATTCCTAAACGGCTTTTTACTTAATAGATGATAAATTCCATTTTTCCGATGTAACCGGATTTTTTGAAATCAGCGGGCCGCTTTATCCGACCGTTGGCCTGCCGCTCCTTGCCCCGCCCATCCTTGTCCGCGCCGGATCAGGCTTTGTGCGTGAATCTGCAAGGCCTCGTCCGGCCGATGCCACATTCCCTCAAGGATTCGGCAAAGGGATTCCTCCCCTCCCGTTCCCAAGTCCGTGGCCAACCGGAGAAATTCATCGCGGCATTGGACCGGATAAAGCCCGGGACATGCCTTGGCTCTCTCCTCAAGCTTGGCCAAAAGCTCCTCTCTACGCCGGGAGTATCCGTTGACGTTCTCTTGCACGTGGAGATTTGGGCAAAACGCCCGGCTCCTGTCGAGTCTGCAGGAAAATAATTTGCTCGGAGGGCCGTCCCCTTCCGGCACATCGCAAGTTTTTCCGGCATGGTTGCCTGCCCCACCCCCATGAAGGCAAACTCCCATTCATGAGGTTTTCCTGGGGATCCGCCGCCGCCGGAACCGCTTTCGGGGCACTGACCGCAGTGGGACCCTGGTTCCAGGGCCTTCCCCGTGAATCCGCCGCCCTGTTCTCCGTCGGCCTTTTCCTCACCTACGCCTCGATCGGATTTCTGGTGGGCATCCTACCGATGGGCAGCAACCGGTTTGTCGCAGGCGGGCTCTGGGGATTCCTCTACAGCGTTCCCGGTGCCATCTTCACCGCCGTTCCCTATCCCCTGGCGGCGGATGCGCCGGCTTACTACCGCGAGTTTGTCGGCGGCGGCCTTCGGGCCGTCCTCCTGACCCTGGTTTTCGGATCGCTCGCCGGCATTTGGGCAGCGTGGTTTCGCCGGCCCAACCCATGAGCTTCTTTCCGATTCTCACCCGGCTGAACGGGCTTCTCTACCGCCGGGATCTCGCCCGGCTCAGCCCCCGCGACCGAACCCTAGCCCGAACCTGGATGATCCAGTTCTTGAAAGCCAACCACCCCGAGTGGGATTCCAAAAGAATCGACCAGGAATACGAACGCCTGCTCGACTGTCGCCCCATGGCCATCGACGAGTGGAAAAGGAGAATGAGGGAATGAACCAGGCTTCCGCGGTTCTGATCCTGGGCCTTGCCCTTTCTCCATGCCTAGCCGAGCCCCCACCTCAGCCGGTCGCTTTTCGTGTCGGTCCCCTTCTTTTTGAGAGACCGGAAAGCTGGAAATGGGTCAAACCCGAGGGCTCTTTTCGTGCGGCCCAGCTGGAAAAATCGGTCTCCGGAAAACCCCCTGTCGTCATGGTTTTTTCCCGCTTCCCCGCCGGCGCCGGAGGCACTGTCCAGGCCAACGTCGAGCGATGGGTCGGACAGTTTTCCAAAACCACCTACCCCCCGGAGGTGCAGACCATCCCCGGAAAGGTCTGCCCTGTCACCCGGGTCAAGGTCCGCGGTTCCCTGAAAGACGGAACTCCCGGGGGCCCGGAAAAGGGAATCCCAGACGCCCTTCTGCTGGGGGCCATCCTGGAGGCCGAGGGGGGGATGATCGTGGTGAAAATCGTTGGACCCGAGTCCGCCTTGACCCGGGAGGAAAAAACCTTCGATGGCCTGATTTCCGCCGCGACGGAAAAGAAGCCCTAGTCTTGAATCGCTTCGAGTTCCCCCGAGCCTGTTAATTTCCAGCGGCGGTAAAAACAGCTCCTCGATCCGGTGTGGCAGGCCGCGCCCCCCGCCGGCAAACGCACCCGCAAGAGAACGCAGTCCTGGTCACAATCGATCCTGATCTCCTCTACCTCGAGAAAGTTTCCGGAGGTTTCTCCCTTCACCCACAGCTTGTTTCTCGAGCGGCTGAAGAAGGTCGCCTTACGGTTCCTGCGGGTTGCCTCCAAGGCCTCGCGGTTCATGTGGGCCACCATGAGAATTTCCCCCGAGGAACTATCCACCGCCACAGCCGTGAGGAGCCCTTGGGCGTCAAATTTCGGGGCGAACGTCCCCTCGCCCCCGTTTTTTTTGGAAGGCTGGCTTTTCATCCGGGTCTCCCCGGGGCCTTACTTTTTGGCAGGAGCCGGAGCGGGCGCGGGAGGGGCCGAGACCGGAGGCGTGGTCGCCGTCACGGGCGCGGGGGCGGGAGGAGCCGGAAGCAGGATCTTCACCGCTGCCTCCTTGCGCAAATCCTCGAGGAGAAGCCGGGTGGCCTCACCCTGCTTCAGGCGCTTGAGGTGGGCCATGATCTCGTTTTTCACATCCTCCAGCTTGAGGGTTTTGGCCGCTTCCTTGGCCTTGACCTTCAGAAAGTGGAACCCAAAGGGGGTCTCGAAAACCTTGCTGATTTTCCCGGTAGCAGTACTAAACGCCACTTCCTCAAATTTCGGGGTCATCTGCCCCTTGCCAAAAGGGGGCAACTCGCCACCCCTTGCCTTGCTGCCGGGATCATCGGAAACCTCTTGGGCGACTTTTTCAAACGGCTCACCCTTGTTCACCCGGGCCAAAGCGGCCTCAGCGGCCTTCTGCTTTTGCGCCTTGGTGGCAGCATCGGCGGAGGAATCAACCTTCACTAGAACATGCTGGGCCTGAACCGTCTCGCCTCTCTGCCAGAGCTTGGGGTTATCCGCATAGAATTTCTGCACCTCCGCATCGGTGGGCGTCTGCAGGGAAGGCTCCACCCGCACCCGCATCAGGTTGTCGACCTCGATCTTTTGCTGAATTTCAGTCAGCATGGCTTGTTCGGTGGTCTTGGCCTTGGCCAACTGCTCTTCGAAGGCCTTGGCATCGGGAAAATTTTTCTTCATTCGCTCAAGCTGCTCCTTGGCCAGGGTGGCCGCATTGGTTAGGGGGGACTTGCGGGCTTCCGCCAAGGCCACCTGGCGGTTGATTAATTGGTTGAGAATGTTCACCTCGAGGGACCCCAGTTGGGCGGCGGGCACCTTGTCCCTGGAGAGGTTAAAATTGGTCAGGGCCTTGTTGACCTCGGCATCCAACTGACCCCGGGTGATCTTGATCCCCTTGCCTTCAGCCACCACGAAACGGGGATTCTTGGGGTCCTTGACCGCACAACCGGCGACCAAAACTGCTGCCACGAGGGTTAAAACCAGGGGGAAATGTTTTTGCATAGAACCAGTTAGGTAAGGGCAGAACCCCCTTTTTGGCAAGCTTGTGAAACATGCTCTTTCTTCCCCCTTGCCAACCCTTCGGCCAGCGTGAATCGTGCCCGCATGACAACCGGCCCGATTTTTTACGCCCTAATCGGTCTGCTCGCCGGGTTGGCCTCGGGGTGTTTCGGGATCGGGGGAGGAGCCCTGATCGTCCCCGTCCTCACCCTCTTTTGCGGGGTTCCTTACCCGGTGGCGGTGGGAACCTCCCTGGCCCTGATCATTCCGATCACCCTGGCCGGCTCCCTTACCCACTGGAAACTGAACACCATCGACTGGAAAATTGCCGCCGCCTGCGCCATTACCGGGATGATCGGGGCGGTGGCCGGATCCCTCCTCATCCAGAGGATTCCCGAAATGGCCGCCCGCCGGGCTTTCTCCGTCTTTCTTATCTACGCCGCCTGGCGTCTTTGGGCGAAATAACCCCAAGATCGGCTCCCTACCTCCAATCCTCCGCCTTCCAACCGCCCGTTCTTGCCCGTTACGCTCGAACTGGTTAATCTTCCACGATTGCCGCGTGGTGCAATTGGTAGCACACCACACTCTGGATGTGGGTGTTCTTGGTTCGAGTCCAAGCGCGGCAGCGACCCGTGAGCCGCGCGAAGAGATGAAGATCAGGATTAAGTCCCCCCTGCTCAACGGGTGATGATCCAACATTCACGCTTACTTAAACTTAAACTTAAACTTAAACTAAACGTCGTGAACTCCGGTCGCCTGATCGTCGTTGGCACACCCATCGGCAACCTCTCCGACATCTCTCCCCGGGCATGCCAAGCCTTGGCCACCGCCGACCTCATCGCCGCGGAGGACACGCGGCGCACCGGTCTGCTCCTCCAGCACCTGGAAATCAAAAAGCCCCTTCTCAGCTATCAGAAATTCAACGAGGCCTCGCGGGAATCCGAGATTCTTGACCGCTTGCGCCAGGGGCAGGTGGTCGCCTTGGTCACCGACGGGGGCATGCCGGGCATTTCCGATCCGGGCGAGCGCATCGTCCGATCCGTCCGGCGCGAAAACCTCCCGCTGGAAGTCATTCCCGGCCCCTCGGCGGTTCTCCATGCCCTGGTCGCCAGCGGGCTTCCCGCCCTGCCTTTTTATTTTGGCGGCTTTCTTCCCCCAAAAACCGGTCCACGCAAAAGGGAGTTGGCCCAAGCCGCCGCGCGGGACCATACCTCCGTCTACTTTGAGTCACCCCACCGCATCGCACGGACCTTGGCCGAAGCCGCCGAACTTCTTCCCCAAGAGGCAAAAATTGCCGTTTGCAGGGAATTGACCAAGAAATTCGAGGAGATCTTCGTTGGCCCCGTCTCTGAGGCCGCAGCCAGGTTCGGCCAAAATACCAAGGGCGAGATCACTCTCGTAATCTCGCCCTTGGGTTGAACCTTTTTTGGATTTCCGTTACTGGTTGACGGTTCCCTTCACCTCTTTCTTGCTCTTGGCGATTGCATCCCGCAGGGCATCGGCGGACGAAACCATCTCCCGGGCCGATTTTTTGGCTCCCTCGATCTGATTCTTCGCCGCATTCACGGAATCGGCGCTGAAGGACGAGGCAAAGTATTTCTTCAGGTCTTCCAGCAACGCGGTCAGATCGTTGGCATCCCCGCCCAAGTCCCGCATCTGTTTGTCCAGGGCATCAAAATTTGCCTTGGCCTTGTCGATCTGGTCGTTGGTGAGCTTTCGCATGTTTTTGTCGCTCATGCCGGAAACTTCCTTGGTCCAGGCCGCGATGCGTTTGCCCTGCAAGTCGCGGACTTTTTCCACCCGGTCCTTGATGTCATCCCGGATGCTGTGCAGATCATCAAGATTGTCTTTGAACTTGTCGAACGAGTTGTTTTTGTCGTCCCCGTCCGTCAGGTCATTGAGGTTGGTCATGATGTACTCGAGCCTCTTCTGGGCTTTGCCCACCAACATATCGAGTTTGTTCATGCTGTCCGCCTGATCGGCGGCGATGTTCAGCGAGTCGGAGTTTTGCGCAAGCGCTGTCAGGCCACACACCAAGGTTAGGCCGCACCATACGGCGAGGAGGGTTTGTTTCATGGGCTCGTTTCCTTTCTGGGTTTATTTCAAAAGATCGTACAGGCGGGCCAAGGCGTCTTTTTTCGATGCGGGAACTTCCACGTTGTTGTTCAAGATGTCTTTGGCGGAGACTAGGGGTTTGTCGTAGTAGTTGGCATTCCCCTCGTTGTTGATGTCCACGTCAAGACCGCCGAAGTTTACACCGATCTTGGCGCCGCTGGTGGTGGAATAAATGTAGCAATCTTTGTTCTTCATCGTGGAGTCGAGGGCGCTGGCTCCCGAGGGGCCTGCCGCCACCGTCGCGGAAGATTGTCCGAAACTTTCCCCATTCGCCCACTTCGTAACAATCCCGTTGTTCATCAAAAGCAGAACCACATCCCGGTTGACGCCACCCACATCGATTCCCAAGGTCCCTCCCTGGGTCGAAATTCCCACCGGTCCGCTCCAACCCTTGTCCGTCCGGGCCATGAGGATTCCGTCACCTCCGGATCCCCCGATGCCGATGGAAAAACCCTTCACATTCATAATAACGATGCCCTTCGCCTCCTTGACCAAATCCATGTTGAGAATGTCTTCCCGCTTGAAACGGCCGAAAATATCGGCCGCCTGGGGCACCAGTTTGTCGAGCGATTCAGCCTTCGCCGGCATGGAGAGGCCAACGATCAATGTGAAGAGCAGAGTCAGGATGATGCGATTTTGTTTCATGGTTGCGGAATCCTTTCGATTTTTGTGGAAAGGGGGAGTCTCCCGCTCCGTCCCCGTGCCCGCAAGGCGGAAATTAATCCTCGGAAGTCTGGATGCCACCTCGCATGAAGGTCGGGGCAATCTGGGCGGTAAACTGCTTTAGCATCTCCACGGTTTGCCCTTCGTTTTTGCCGTTGGGCACAAATCCCTCCGTTACAATGGACATGACAATCACGTAAGCCCACCGGTGATTGATGTTTTTCGTGATGCGGTCAAAACTGGTTAGGAAGACCCGGCTCCAGTGGTGCGGCGTGGTCACCCCGTTGCCGACAAACCAGTAAAAGTAATCGGCATAAAGTTTTCGCCGGTCCCCCGGCCCAACCTCCACATCCCGGGTCAGACTGAGATCCATCACCTTCAGGTCGCGTCCGTCAGCGAGGGAGACTTGCTCCACCTTCCCTCCCCGCATGCTCCAACCTTGCGCCGGCAAACAAACCTCCGGACGATGGATCGAGCGTTTTTCCCCGCCGCTCAAGACGATCGAGGCCATGATCCGATCGCCTCCAAGATTCACATATTCCCGGCGGACGATCTGGGTGTCCGATGGAAGGGTGGCGATCTCACCGGGCGTGGCGGGGATAATTTTCCCCGTGAATCCGGCGATGCTCTCGGGCAGGTCCATGATCACCCCCGCCTTGGGCGTGGTGTTGGGCGTGGGGAGCAGCAGACACAAGGCGGCCGTGCCCCCACCCAGGGCGAAGAGGAACAAGACTCGTGCCAAACTGCCCCGCCTGGGCTCAAGGCCTGGAAGTTTGCTCATTTTTCCTCGGGGATGGCCTCAACGGGCGTGGTCCACTTTTTCCAAGTTTGCCTCCACCCGCCTTGTAGCACCCAGCTGATCAGCGCCATGCCGCCCAGGGCGACAATGAAGACGAAAAACCCGGCGGCCAAATGGTAGGTGGTGGGGTTTTGTTCCGTGCCAATCGCCACAGCACTTCCAAAAAACATGGTGCCGAAAGTCAGCATCAGCATCCGGGCAAAATTGCCAGCCACCGCGAGGGCTGGAGACATGAGAAAGAGCACCCACTTCTGCCAGTTTTTTTCGAGGGTCAGATGGGCATACAACGCGCTGACCATCATCAGGGCGAAGAGGGACCGGATTCCGCTGCAGGGATTGGCCACATCCAGGGCGAATTTTTCCCCCTGCTTGAAGCCTGCCACGTAATCGGGGGCGGAAACCAGTGCGGTGCCCACCCGGAGCGTATCCACCCCGATCAGGTTCAAAAATCCCTGCGAAAGCTGGCACATCAATCCCCGAAGCGGAAACGCCACAATGTTGTCGAGAAAGTAAAAGGGGTAGGCAAAGAGCAGAAAGATGTAGGGAAAAAGCAGTTCCCTCATCATCGGCCAACCCAGAAACCACAGAAGGATCCCACCCAGCATGGTCTGCAGGGAAAGAAAACCCACGATGGTGATGTCAATCTTGTACCCCACCCAGAAAAGAAGGAGAGCCAGCATCACCACCGGAATTCCCCATAGACTCGGCTGAATTGGCACCTTCTGCAGGTCTTTCCAACGATGGATGACCAATCCCAGGGAAATCAACGGAACGATCATTCCATGATGCCAGTCCGTTGTCGAAGGATCGGTCCAAAACCGGTAGAGCATCTCAAGCACCGGCCGAGCTTTGCTTTCAAAACCAAAGTTGTAGGGAATCCATCCGTAAAGGCCGACTATCACGACCAAGGCGGCCAAACCCTCCATCCACAACCCCCGGGATAGCCACTGGGGGTGGGTCGGAACCTTCTCTAAATCAGCGGCCATGACCATAAATTATCTCTGGGCACGCTGAGCCGCAACCCACAACCCGCAAGCCCAAGCGCTAAATCCTCGCCTTGCAACAAAGCTCAGCTTTCGATTGCCCGCCGGTAGATCTCCGCCGTCTCTTCAGCCATTCTTGACCAGGAGAAATTCTTGACCCTCTCCAAACCCCTCGCACGCAGCCCCTCCAGCCGAGTGGAGCTGTCCAAAAGCAAGCCGATCTTGGCGGCCATCTCCTCCTCGCTCCTAGGATCGAAATATTCCGCCGCATCGCCGCAAACCTCCGGCAGGGATCCGGCCTGGGAGCAAACCACCGGACACCCGCAGGCCATGGCCTCGAGGGGGGGGAGTCCGAACCCCTCGTAAAGCGAGGGGTAAACCAGAAGAGTCGCCTCTTGGTAAGCCCTCTTCAGATCCTCATCCGAATGTGGCCCCAGCCATTTTGCCCCGCCCGACGCCACAGCCCCGCGAAGCGCCCGCAAATCCGCCCCAGCCGACCATCCCGCCGGTCCGACCACCCGCAATTCCAAATCCGGGAACCGTCCGGCACGCAACCGCTCCCAGACCCTGAGCAACCGCCCCAGGTTTTTTCTTGGATGGATGGCGCTGACAAAAAGCAGGGAAGGGGCACCGGCTTTTTTTCTTTTTCCCGGACGAAAGGTTGCCCGGGCCGCCTCTTGGGTCGTCTCCACCCGGTCAGCGACAAGGCCCCATCTTTCCAAAATCTCATTGCGGCAAAATTCCGAAACGGTGATCACCTTGCGGGCCCTCTCCGCTGCTTGCCGAACCAGCGTCCGGTAAAACCAGGCCTCTCCCGGACGAAACCACTCCGGATGCACCTCGAAAGAAATGTCATGGACCGTCAGAACATACGGCCCACTTTCCCAAGGCCGCATCCAATACACCCCGTGAAACAGGTCCGCCTTCAACTTCCGGCATGCTTCGGGCAAATCCACCAAGTGCCTTCTGAAAAACCCGGCGCGTCCATTCTGTAGGGTTGCGCTCCGCCGCGGCCAATCAGTCGCCCCTTGCCCCATGAAGATCGGCAACAGCTCCACATCCCCAGGCCGGGCTTCCGACCATCCCTCCAGCAAACCCCTGAGATATGTTTCGTTGCCCGTCTTTCCCCGTCCAATCGCCGTGGCATCCAGTGCAATTTTGAGGGCTCTACTGTTCACCCTCTCAATCTGCCTTTTTTCGCCCGCATGCTCAATCTCAAGGCGATAAATTCAAATGCAGCCCGCAGGCCGGCATTCTCTCCCTCCACTGACCGCCTCTCAATTTCGCCTAATCTTAATCTTCATCTTCATCCCAATCCGGCACATTCTTCCAATGTGCACTCCCAACCTGCCGTCGTTGCCTTGGTCGCCACTCGGTTTCGGGCCGAGTGGCTCTCCCGTCTTCTTGCATCCCTCCAGCAACAGACTCTTCGCCCGCTGGCCGCCGTGGTTTGCGACAACGGCCCCGATGCCGGAACCTTGGAAGCCGCCAAAAAAAGTCCGCTTCGTTGCGAGCTGGTATCCCCGGGTAAAAATCTCGGCTTCGGCGGTGGTCTTGCCGCCGCCGGCCAGCGGGCCCTGGAGAGGTTTCCCGACCTCACCCATCTCCTGGTCGTCGACGACGACACCATCTTCAGGCCCAACGACCTGAAAGGTCTGCTGGCCGCCGCCGCACGGCACGCCGCCGGTGCGGTGGCTCCCTTGCTCATCGATGTATCCGGCAAACTTCTGGAGGCTCCCGAGCCGGTAAGCTGGAATCTGGCGAGATCGCTCCGGAAAGTTGGACGGAATCTCGACGCCACCCGCACTTTGGCCCCGAACGGCTATCCCATGGCCTGGTGTATCGGTCCATGTATGCTGGTCGACAAGGCCACCTGGCTGCGCGCGGGCCCCCCGCGGTCCGACATGCTGGCTTACGGTGACGACGTTGAATTCTCGCTTCGACTTTCTGCCGCCTCCCCTGCCTGGGCTGAATCCTCTGTCACCGTGGTGCACGATCCCCCAAAGCCCTCAGCCGCGCCTCTGCAAGGTGGGGCAGACGCCATGGAGGGTGACCCCCTTGATCTTCGTCAAGAACCTAGTCCCGAACGGGTTGCTCATTATCAAAAATTTGGGATTCTTCTGCAGAACCTGGCGTTCACGTGCGCCGTCTCCCCACGCCCCCGTCATCTCCCCCTTTATCTTCCCGGCAACGCCAGACGCTTTCTGCAAACCTTCGGATGGAACGCAAAAAACCTCTGGGAAGTCGTACGCCGCTATTTTCTGGGCCTCTGGGGAGTGCCCGCGGGGCGCTGAATCCGAGATATCTTAATCTTTCCACACCCAACCTACGTTCCATACTGACCCCATGATTGATGGATTGAAGGTGATTCCCCTGGTCCAACACTGCGACGACCGCGGACGCGTGATGGAAATTCTGCGAAAAGACGATTCCCACTTTGCGGGGTTTGGTCAGGCCTACTTCAGCTCCATCTACCCGGGGGTGATCAAGGCCTGGCATGCCCACCAAAAACAGACGGACTGCATCTCGGTCATTCACGGCATGGCCAAGATCGGCTTTTTCGACGATCGCCCAGGTAGTCCGACCCGGGGCAAGACCCACGGCTTGGTGGTGGGGGAACATCACCGGGTTCTCATCCAGATTCCCCCGGGGATTTTTCACGGCTTTAAAGCCATCTCTCCCGAGGAGGTCCTGCTGATCAACCTCCCCTCGGAGCCCTATAACCGAAAGAACCCGGACGAAATTCGCCGCCCTTGGAACGATCCCGCCATCGGCTTTGAATGGTCCACTACTTTTCGGTGACCCTCCTCGGGCTCAGCCTCTCAAGAATTTTTTCATACTCGTCAGCCACCTTCTCCCAATCGTAGTTCGCCTGGGCACGCTCGCGTGCCGCCGCCCTGAGTCTTTCCCGCTCCTCCGGATGGGCGATGAGGCCGTTGAGCTTGGCCGTGAGGCTGCTCTCGGCGTTCACCGGGCCAAAGGGCACTCCGGCCTTGCCGATCACCTCCCGTGTCGCTGCACAATCCTGATAAACAATCGCATTCCCGAATCCCATCTGGTCCAGCAGGACCAATCGGGTGGCCTCCACCATGCCCGGCAGAACGAAGATTCCGCAATGCACGCTCAACTCGCGGTAACCTTCCCCATAAACGGGCCCCGCCAGCAAAACACGGTGCCGGGCCATTTTTTTTAGCTCCTCTCCATACTCGGTTTCGTAACCAGCTCCCCCTACGATGACGCAGGGCCAATTTCCCTCCACTTTCTCGTAAGCTCGGATCAGGAGATCCGGCCGATTTTCAGGGGTCAAACGGCCGGCATAAAGAACATATCTGCCAGCCTGCAGGCCCATCTTTTGCAGAACAACGGTGCCTGCCTTTTGCGGGCGTTCCGGAGCCCCGTAGGATAGGTACGTTGTGGCGAAGCCGTAATCACGCCGGTACCGATCCACCACGGTCTGGTTGTCGGCAATGACCATGTCGCTGGACTGGGTCGCCCAGGCCTCGCTTTGCTTCAACCACCAGCGGGCGAAGGGATGCCACTTCTGGCGGCGAAAATCGTCTCCGTCCACATTCACGATGACGCGGCTACCCGCCAGTTTCAGGATGCCCGCCAAAATCGAGTTTCCGACCCCGCACAGGTAGACCACGTCAAACTTCCGGACCGCCGCATGGATGACCGCCAGCAGGGTGTGGGTGATCGTTTCGAGGCTCTTGGTTTGGATGCTGGGCAGATAGGCGATTCTCATCCCGCGGTATTCCCGGGGACGATCGGGATAAAAATGAGCCCGGTTGTAGACCGTGACCGCGTGCCCCCGTCCCGCCAACCTGGCCCCCAATTCCTCGACCAATGTCTCGAATCCGGAATACCGTGCCGGCACCCCGCGACAGCCCAAAAAGGCGATCGACACCCCCTCTTCCCTGCGGGGGGGCTCCAAGCCCAGTCCGCTTAAGGCATAACGCCAAAGAAAACGGGTGTTGTTTTTCAAATAGCGCCAGAACAGCCGCCGCGGTTCCTGGATCGTCCGGTACAACCACTCGAAGCCGGATCTTTGAATCCAGCGGGGGGCCTGTTTGACCACTTTGGAATGAAAGTCAAAAGCCGCCCCCACACCGCACATCACCGTGGTCTGGAGTTTGGGGAGATACTCGGCCATAAAACGCTCCTGCTTGGGCGTGCTTAAGCCGATCCAAGTCATGTCCGGCTTCAACGTCTTGAACTTTTCCTCCAGCTCGCGGTTCTCCTTTTCCGAAAGGGGGCCGAAGGGGGGGGTATAAGTCCCCACAATCCGGATGCCGGGAAACCTCTCTTCCAGCCGTGTTTGCAGAAGCTCAGCGATTCCGGGTCGGCCCCCGTAAAGAAAATGCGTAAATTTTCCGTCCCGAGTGGCCTCCGCCATTTCCAACATCAGATCGGGTCCATAGACCCGGTCCACCTCATGGTGCTTTTTCAGCCAGCTGACCCAGACCATCGGCATGCCGTCCGGAGTCGTCAAAAACGATTCGTTCAAAATTCGGCGAAATCTGGAATCATCCTGCGCCTCGATCACCCCATGCACCCCGGTGACACAAATGTAGCCCTTCTCCTTTTTTTGTAATCTCTCGAGAATCGTCTTCTTGGCCGAATCCAGATTCAGGGCGCTGATGCCCACCCCCAACACATCCACCCGCTCTTTGGCTTCAAACATTCGACCGATTTTGCCCCCCCCGCGGTCTTGGAGCCAGCCTCAAGACCTCAACATCAAACTAAGCTTTCATCTCCTTTTGGATCCAAGCGTACGTTTTTGCCAGCCCGTCTTTAAGCCTGGTGTCCGGCTCCCAACCCATCAATTTTTGGATCAAGCTGTTGTCACTGCTGCGTCCCCGAACGCCCTTGGGCGCCCCCAGGTTGTATTTCCTTTTGAGCTTTACCCCCGCAATCTCCTCGGCGATGTCGACCAGTTGATTGATGGAGACCATTTCGGCGCTTCCCAGATTGATCGGCTCCCGGATGTCGCTGGCCATGATTTCGGTGGATCCCTTGATGCAGTCGTCAATGTACATGAAGCTGCGGGTCTGCTGCCCGTCACCCCAGATTTCAATCTCCCCGGTCTTTTTCTTCTGGGCCTCGATCACCTTGCGGCAAATAGCCGCCGGAGCCTTTTCCCTGCCCCCGTCGTACGTTCCGTGCGGGCCATACACGTTGTGGTAACGGACGATTCGGGTTTCCAGCTTGTAATCCTCCCGGAAATGCCGGCACATCCGCTCACTGAAGAGCTTTTCCCAGCCATACCCGTCCTCCGGCATCGCCGGATAGGCATCCCCTTCCTTGAGGCCGGGATTTTCCGTGGTGGTCTGTTTGTCCCCCGCATAAACGCAGGCCGAGGAGGCATAAAAAAACCGTTGGACCCCGACTTCCTTCGCCGCCATCAGCAGATGGGTGTTGATGAGAACCGAAAGCATACATTCGGCCTTATGCAGCTCAATGAAGCCCATCCCGCCCATGTCGGCGGCCAGATTGTAAATCCACTCCATCCCCTGGGCCGCCTTCCGGCATGCCCCAATCTCCCTTAAGTCCAGTTGTTGGTTGTCCACATCCTCAAACTTCTGATACCACTCGCCCAAAGGCTTGAGGTCCACGGCCCGGATATTCTTGACCCCCTGACGATGCAGATGAGCCACGAGGTGCCCACCAATGAAGCCTCCCGCCCCGGCGACCAGAATGGAGGATTTGGGATGAGCCGCGCTTGCCATCGAAAAACGCTATTTCAATTAGGTTTTTTTCTCAAGGCCTGATCCGGCGCTTTTTTCCAGCGGCTCCGTCCCGCCCAAAAAAGGCTCGGACGGATTGCGTCATGCCTCCGCCGGCCAACCGAAGCGGGAGAATAGATCGCATAGGAAAACGGTCGCACCGCCAAACCCCCACGGAGCAAAATTCGCAGCCCATAGGAGGCCAACAGACAGGGGTAGAAAATCCTCACGAGGTTGGGAGCGGCTTTTTGGCGCCGGGCGACCTCTTCCGGCTTGGCTCGCAGATACAGGTTTTCCCCGTGATCGGAAAAAACGGAGAGAAATTCCGGCAAAACTCCAAAACGGGTTCCCCGTTGCAGGAGGTTGAGGACAAAAAAAAGATCCCCAAAGATTTTCCACCGGACATCAAAGCGAACATCCGGGTTTGCCCAAAGGCTGCGCCGAAAAAAAAGGGATGAGGTCACCACCGGAAACCTTACCCAGGTGCCCCATTTTCCGGGGACTAAACCCAAGCGGTGGCAGAGATAATTTCCCCGGCCATCCACCACCACCGTATCGCCCACGCAGGCCTGGATTTGGGGATTTCTTTCGAAGAATTTCACCACTTTCTCAAGGGCTCCCGGCAGGTACTGTTCGTCACAGTTCAAGTAAGCCAAAATTTCTCCCTGGGCCCGGTCGAATCCCCGGTTGACCGCATCGTACATCCCCTCGTCCTTTTCGAAAAAAGCCCTGACCCGGGCCTCTTTTTTCAGCCAATCAGCCGTGCCGTCGGTGGAACAGGCATCCTGCACAATATGCTCCTGCAAGGCTTGCCCCTGGTCCGCGACCGACTCCACGCAAAGCTTTAGCCAATCGGAGTTTTGGAAGCTGGGTGTGATCACCGAAACCTTCATGAAGCTTTTGTATCCGCCGGAAGAGCGAAAGCCAGCACCGAGCCCCTTTCCATCCGGAAAATGCCTTTTTTCCACCATCAATCAACTTACGATAAGACGATGCCCTCCCCGAAAGCTTCTTTCTTGGACCCACGGACGCCCTCCACACATCCATGGGATTGGGCAAACCCATGAAATGGTGGATGAAAATCGGGGCCTTCAAGGCGCTTTCCCTGACTCCGGGGGGTTCCGCCCTCTATCGGTGGTTTCAGGAAAATATCACCGGCTCTCTTGTCCCCACTTCGGAAAGGGTTGCACAAAAGATCGATGTTGGCCTTCGATATTACCGCTTTTTGCAATCGGCCCAAGCCGAGACTCTTCTAAGCAACGGCCGTCACGTGGACATCGGATCCGGTTGGCATCCCACCATCCCCCTTCTTTTTTATTGCTTGGGCTGTCATGCGCAGACTCTGGCGGACGTGGTTCCCGTGATGACCGGCAAAACTGCCAGCCAAACCTCCGCCACCTTTGGAAAGATTGTCCTCGCCGGCCGCTATCCGGAACTCCAAGCCGAGCGTCTGGCTCGGCTTGGCACCCTCTCCTGGAAAGATTGGCCCCCCCGGGAGCTGGGCTGGGAGTATCGTGCTCCCTACATGGGTTGGCTGGCAGAACAGTCCTCCGCCTTGGATTTGGCCACTTCGACCCAGGCCCTGCTGCATGTTCCGCCCGGCGTGCTTTCTTCTGTTTTTCGCCTCGTTCATCAATCCCTAAAGCCCGGGGGATTCTTTTTGGCGACGGTTCACCTGCGTGATCTTTTTGCCGACACCGACCCCGGCATCACTCCCTACAACCACCTCCGCTTTTCTCCCTGGGTTTGGGATCGCTTGGTTTGTTCCCCCCTGATGTCCTACAATCGGCTCAAAGCATCCGACTATCGCCACCTCCTGCTCGAAGCCGGCTTCAAAATCAGGGAATTCCAGGTGGATCCGGGCCAGCCAGATCTTCTTGAAAAAATCCAAATCCACCCATGTTTCCGCTCCTATTCTCAAGAGGATTTGTCCGCTTTCCACCTCTTTTGGGCGGCGCAAAAGTCATGATCACGATCCTAACCTATCACGACATCTTACCCGAGCTGGGCCCCCAACATTACTCCGTCACCGTCCGTCGATTGGAGGAGCATCTCGATGTTCTTCGTTGCTCCGGCATGATTCCGGTCGACCCAAGCCTGCTTCCCACGCCCGACCGGATCGGTAGCGCTTCCTTTTTTCTGACGTTCGATGACGGCCACGAACTGCATGCCAAACTAACCGCCCCTCTCTTGGCAGAACACGGGATCCGGGGAATATTTTTTGTTCCGTCCCAACGACTGAACCGGCCCGGTTTCCTGAAAACAGCCGACATCCAAACCATGTCGGAAGCAGGCCACCTGTTCGGCCTTCATGGCCACCTCCACCGCCGTTTGGACAAGTTGAATCCGAAGGAGCTTGAGAGTGACTTTTCCGCCTCGATCCAAACCTTTCGAAGCATCATCGGCCAAACTCCTTGGATTTTCGCCCCGGTGGGGGGATACCTTTCTCCCGTGCTCCGAACGGCAGCGTTCTCCCAAGGGATCCGGTGCCTTCGAACCATGCGTTGGGGCTTGAACCACCATCCCGATCCCATGAACTTGGAGACCATTCCCGTCCACCGGGATTTTCTCCCTCAAACCTTGGAGACAATCTTGGAGGCGGGACGGTTTGGTGGAGGGTACCGGATCAAGGAAATCCTCAAGCATGCGTTACCGGACAACCTCTACAAAGTTCTGCGGGAAAGGCTTTCTCGAGCTAACCAATCCCCCAGCCTAGGATCCTAACATGCCTGAAACCTTGATTCTGGGAGCCGGCCTTACCGGTTTGTCATGCGCCTACCATCTTCGCCGGCCCCACCAACTGTTGGAGAAAGAAGCCGAGCCCGGCGGGGTGGTTCGAACCCACGTCCGGGGCGACGGGTTTCTCTGTGACGGCACGGGGCACTGGTTGCATTTGCGCAACCCCGGCATGCGTGCTTTGGTGGAAAAACTCCTGCCTGGTCAGTTGATCGAGTATGAAAGAAAGGCGGTCATTCATCTTCAGGGAAAATTCACCCCCTTTCCGTTTCAGGCGAACACCGCTGGCCTGCCTGCACAAACCGTGCTCGACTGTCTGCTCGGGCTTCTGCAGGCCCGCCACCCTGAGGATTTCGGCCGCACGGCTCCCTCGGCCCCCCCGCGAAATTTTCGGGAAAGCCTGGAACGGATGTTCGGCGAGGGTATCTGCCGGCACTTTATGATTCCCTACAACGAAAAACTTTTGGGGGTAAAGCTTGAAGAGATTTCCACGGACTATGCGGACCGCTTCATCCCCAAGCCCTCCCTGGAGGACGTCATCAAGGGTGCCTTGGGCTTCTCCCGCGAATCTCTTGGATATAACGCCAAATTCGTATACCCCCGGGAGGAGGGCATCAGCGCTCTGCCCAAAGCCCTCGCCCGGGCCCTGCCCACTCCACCTCGGTACCAAACCAGCGTCACCAAGATTCACCTTGGCTCACAAACCGCCGTGCTGGCTTCGGGAGAAAAGGTCTCTTTTCGCCATCTCCTCAACACCATGCCCTTGGTGGATTTTCTCCGACTGGTCGAGGATCTGTCCCCCAAGGGGCGTGAGGCCGCCGCCCGGCTTCGGGCCGCCACCGTCCACTACTACGATATCGGGGTTCGTGGCCAAGGCACGCCGCGCAGCCATTACCACTGGGTCTACTTTCCCGAACCGGATTTTATCTTTTATCGCGTTGGCTCCTACTCGGCGGTTCATCCTTCCGCCGCCCCACCGGGTTGTCGGAGTTACTACGTGGAAATGTCGGGAGGCGTGGATCCCTGGCTAAAAAAACCCGCCGAGCTTCAGGCCCGGGTTTTGCAAGACCTCCGCAAAGCCGAAATTCTTTCCGGCGGGGACGAGATTCTCTTCATGGAACTTTGCCGCATTCCGCACGCCTACGTTCTTTTTGATCCCCACTACCTCACCTCCCGCCAAATCGTGGAGGAAGAATTGGCGTCCCACGGGGTGAAGATCGCCGGTCGTTGGGGCGGTTGGAATTACGGAGGCATGGAGGATGCTTTGCTGGAGGGCCAAGCGGCGGCGGAAAGCTGGAACTCCTCCTAATACGGGTTTTCCGAAATGAAGCGGCCAACGTTTGATCCGGTTGCCTGCCGGAAGTTATATGCCGACCGCCTGGAGCAGGATCTACGCTCCTTCCAGCCGTTTCTGGCTTATGAGGCTCGCATGGAATTTTATGTGCGGCTGACGGCCCAAGCGAACCCGTTAGCCCCGGGGAAATTCCTTGTAGACCTGGGTTGTGGCTTGTCTTTGTTCGGCCTTCTTTGCCGGATGTACGGTCCGGAGGTTGCTTGCGTGGACGACTTTGGAGGCGGCGGGGGCATTGCTTCGGGTGGCGTCAACGTCCTTCCTCCCGTGCTCGAATGGGCAAGAACCACTCACGGGATCAAGGTGCATTCCATGGATTTTATTGAACAACCGCTGCCCTTTGGTTCGGGCACGGTGGATTGGGTCACCTGTTTTCATAGCCTGGAGCATTGGCACCACTCGCCTCGCCGCCTCTTCTCGGAAATCCTGCGAATCCTCAAACCCGGGGGAAGCCTGATCCTCGCCACGCCCAATGCAGCCAATTTGCGCAAACGCCTTTTTCTTCTTTGGGGAAAAAGCAATTTTCCGGAGTTGCAGGAATGGTACCGAGAGGGCGACCCGGTTTTTCGCGGCCACGTTCGGGAGCCGGTTTTGCAGGATTTGGAAGACTTGATGCAGTGGAATGGCTTGCGCGTGACGGATCGGCAGGGGCGCAATTTTATCGGGGGAGACAGCCTCGCCCTCTCCTTCCTCCCCAAGCCCATCGTCCACTTCCTGGCCCGATCCTCCGAGGGCTTTCTACAACTTTTCCCCACCCTCTGCTCGGATCTCCATGTGGTCGGGCAAAAACCCAGATGAGCAACCGCATCCTCATGGTGGCGTATGCCTGCGGACCGGAGAGCACTGGTGAACATTGGCTGGGATGGGGTTGGGCCAGGGAGGCCGCCCGCCTCGGCCACGTCCATCTGATCACCACCCCGAAATACCAGGACTCCGTCTCCGCCCATGCGAAAGAGTTGGACATGACTTGCGACTTCATTGCCCCGGAAGGCCCCGAGGGCTGGGGCCGGAAACTGTCATGGCAAAAGCGGGTCTATCAACAGGCTCAAAGGCTTCATGCTCTCCATCCTTTTCAGCTAACTCATCAAACCACCTTCCACACGTTCCGGGTTCCTTTTCTTTGCGCCAGTTTGGGAATTCCCTCCGTTTGGGGGCCAATTGCGGGAGGTGAATCTGTCCCCCCGAATTTCTATTCCGTTCTGGGGAAAGCGCGTTGGGGAGAGCTCTTGCGTGCTTGGACAAACCGCTTTTGCCTCCAACTTCGCACCGTCCGCCAGTCCCTGAACCAGGCGACCAAAATCTATGTGTCCAACCGGACCACCCTTCAATTTCTTCCCAACAGGGTACATCCGAAGTGTGAGGTGGTTCCCCCGAATGCCCTAGAGGGTCCACTGCCCCCTTGGCCAGGGCCCTCGTCCAAACGCCAATCCCAGCAACCCTTCCGCCTGCTTTATGTCGGCAATTGTGTGGCCACCCGGGCTCTTCCCCTGGTTTTTTCCGCCCTGAAAATGTCTCCTTCTGGCACCGTCCATCTCAAGATTGTGGGTGGTGGACCCGCCCTTCCGGAATGGAAAAAGGAAGTAACCCGTATGGGTCTTTCCCACGCGGTCGAAATTCTTGGCCCCCAGCCAAAGGATTCCTTGGGACACTTTTATCAGGAAGCAGATCTGTTCGTCTTTCCGGCCCTGAGGGATAGCGGAGGATCCGCCCTTCTCGAGGCGATGGCCCGCGGCCTCCCGGTTCTCTGTTTCGCCTGGGGGGGGCCGGGCGAGATGGTGGATTCGCAAACCGGGATGATAATTCCGCTGGATCACCCCCACGCCACCATCAGGGAAATCGCCGACGCTATAAAAAAACTTCGCCACGATCCGGGTTTCGGCACGGCCATGGCCCAACGCGCGCGGGAAAGAATTCAGCACAGGTTTTCCTGGAGCTTCAAGGCCTCTCTTCTGAAAAACACCTACTCCCTGCTGATGTCCCCGTCATGAAAGCCGGCCGATCCGCGTTTCTACACCTGCTGGTTCAGGAGTTGGACCGCACAGGCATTTCCTGGTGTTGCCTGCGCAACCATCTGGAATTTTTTGAGGACAGCCGTTCCGACGTGGATCTGATGATCCTGCCGGAGGATCAGACTCTTTTTGAAAGAACCCTGGATCAGGTCGCCCGCCAAAGCGGCGCCGACCTCCTGCAAAAAGCCTCCTATCTGAACCAGTCCCGCACTTATTTGACCCCAGCCGGCGAATGGGTACGGGTTGATTACGAAACCGAGGTTCGCTGGGGGATTTTCCCGGTGCTCACGGCCCGCGAAGTTCTGCACCGCAGGATCCGGGAAAAAAATATTTGGCTCGCCAGCCCGGCGGACGAATCGGTGATTTTGTGGATTGCCTCGCTGTTCCGCGGCCAAATCAGCGACCGCTACCGGGTCCGTTTGGCGGAATTGGTCCCTGGGGTCGAAAGGCAGCCAATCCATCGACGCATTTTTCATCGCACATTCGGCGGGTTGGGCTGGTCCCTGCTTTCTTGGCAGCGACTCCTTGCCGATCATAATTTCAAAGGATTGACGTGGATCGATTTCAAGCTTGCTCTTTGGACCCAACCCTTGTTTGCCGCAGGGAAATTCATCCTGCTGGTAAAATATCTTTTCCGGGATATCGGCCGTCTCTGGACCCGGTTACAATCACCCCCGGGAATCGTGATCCAAATCGATTCGGAGACTTGGACCAAAGCCGATTCGCTTGAATATTTATGGAGGCTTGACCCGGTATTTCCGATTGCCAAGTCCCTCCAATGGAATCAATTAGCCCCGACGAAATATTTCTCAACCCTCGGGATTCATTTTAAGCTTTTCCGAACTCTCTTCAAGGGCGGGGTCATTCTAGTTTTTTCTTCGAAAGAGAAACTTTTTTTGCCAGCGCACTTCCCGCGCCGGTTTTTCCTCCGTTCTGTGGATAAAAGCCATTGGGTCGGCGCCAGTGCTTTGTCCGGAAGAATGGTGAACAGTCGCAACCCCAACCCCATTCATGCTTGTTTCGATCTCCTGACTGCCTTATTGGCCCTAACCCCTCCCGCGCCGGCAAACAGGAAGGCCCTGTTTTGCGTTCTTCTCGGCTTGGATGGCTCCGGCAAAACCACCCTGGCCCGCTCCTTGGCCACTTCGGCCCCTGCGGAACTTGGGGTGTTTTATTACCGTCACTTTCTCCCCAAAACCAGGGACGACATTGAATTTCCCTGGCCCCGCCAGATCGCGGAACCCAAGAAAGCACAAATCCATCCAGGGCCGGTTTCTGCCCTTGTTTCTTTTTTTCGTTTGCTCCGCAACACCTCGCGCGCCTTTCTCTCCCGCTGGGGCTGGCGGGGAACCCTGGGAGTAAAGGGGGCGGTGGTGCTGGTGGACCGCTATCTTTACAATTATCTACTGGATCCTGCCTCCGTGGCTTACGCCGGATCCGCAGCCCTGGCCCGCTTGGCTCTGCGCTGGGCTCCGCGGCCCGATATCATCTTCGTTCTAGAGGCTTCTGCCTCTCTGCTGACCCAGCGCAAAGGCGAACTCTCATCACGGGAAATCGAGGAGCAGTCGATCCGACTACATGACATGCCCCTTCATGCCCGAAAAGTAGTTCGTTTGGACGGCTCCCTTTCCCCTGAAATACTGGCACGCCAATGCTGCCAGGAAATCCGCGATGCTATCGGTTGGGATTGAGGGCGGCATCCTGACCCGACTTTCGCCTCGCGAATCCCTTTTTTTGCGACAAGATAATTTCGTGATCGACTCGCGGGTCCTTGCGGATTTTCTGGAATGTTCCGGGGCCAGAAGGGGAGATTACTATCTTTTGGTGGGACGGGGTCGGATCCTTGCCGCACTTCCCCGGGAACCGGAAGCGTTTCTCCGCACCCTATCTCTTTACCGCCCCCAAAAACCGGCGGCACGCCTGTGGACCGCCTGGATTCGCCTCTTGGCCCACGCCCGGGTGCAGGGAGGGTTTCTTCCCTCCTGGACCTGGTCGGGGGCGAAAGAACCCACCTTACCTGCCCCAGGAATTCTTCTGGGAAATCCCGCTCACCCCTCCAGGCGCTGTCTTTTTGTCCTACGGCAGGGAGGAAAGTGGGTGGTGGAGAAGTTTTATCCCGGCACGGTGGTGCCAAAGGTTTTGGAGAGGGAAAAAGTTCTTTTGCAGGCCGCTCTTGGCTTGGGAGACCACGCCCCAGCTGTACTCGGCCTGAACCCCATGGGTAAAGGCTGGGCTTTGCGAACCGAATTTTTGGAGGCGAGCAATCGAAAGCCCGCTTGGCCCGAAGCTCTCACCCTCCTGCAAGCGTGGCTTCTTCCTCTTCCATTCCGACCCTTGGCGGATTTTCCTTTAGCCGCCAAATTGCCCGATAAGATTCTTTCCCGCTTTCCTGCCGGGCCCGGCATCCGTTTGCGCCCCTGCCTCCGCCATGGCGATTTTGCCCCATGGAATCTTTTGCCCTGCCGGGAACGAGGCTTGATCGCCGTGGACTGGGAAGAAGGCCACGAGGAAGACGCTCCGGGATTTGACCTGATCCACTATCTTCTTCAAGAGGAGTTTCTTGTTCATCGCTCCCCGTTCCCCATCGCCAAAGACCGGATTCTCGAACGGCTGCAAAACACTTGGACCGCTGAATATCTCGCCGCCTGCGGTTGGCACGGTGCCGAAAATATTCTTTGGGAGCTGGCTTTGGCCCTCGAGATTTCCGCCCGAAAAGAAATCGCCGACTGGGTCTCCTCTGTATCAGGCGGGTGCTGATTTGAAAATTCTTCTTTATACCGATCTGACCGTCGGGCCTGCGGAGCTTTTTTGGCACCGGGATCTCGGGCTTCTGACGCAGGCTTTTCGGGAGTTGGGTCATGAGGCAAGCCTAGCCATCCACCCTTCCGATACCGGCACAGATTCATCCATGCCGGGATCCTTGGGGGAGTCGGTTCTCTGGGTCTCAAAACAAGACGTCCGCGACTCTTCCTGGTGGCGGCGACAAAACCCTGATCTGGTGATCTTGGGATTGTGGACACGTCCCAAATACGATTCCGTTCGACGGGCGGTCCTCCGGGTTACCCCGAACCTGATTGAAAGGGCTGATAGCGATGGCATGCGCACCGCCTCTTGCGGTCTAAAACCCTATGCACGCCGGCGTTTCGATTATTGCCGGGATCTCACCGCAGGATGGTCACCTTTGATTTCGCCCTTTGTTTCCTTCTTATACTCCGCGACCTCGGTTCTGGCCACACCGTGGTTGGAGCATCGTCTCGCCCGGACGCTTTCCCTCATTCCCCGTTTGGTGGTCGAAACGCCGGGAGCCGCCGATTTGTGGCATGCCCTGAGTCTTCACCTTCGAGTTTCTTCCTGTCCGATTCAACAAATTGCTCATCCTGTTCAAACTTCCCTTTTTCAATTCCAGCCGAACGACCGCAAGAGCAACCGGGTGGTGGCGGTGGGTCGTTGGGGTTCCTACCAAAAAAACCTCCCCGCCCTGCTCACCGCCCTTCGAGAGTTCCTCCGGCAATTCCCGGACTGGGAGGCAGAGGTTGTTGGCGCCGGCCTTCCCGACAGATCCCCTATCGATCGCTGTCAGTTTACCCCTGCCGTGCCTCCCCACGAGCTGGCTCAATGCTTCCGCTCTTCCAAAATTCTTCTCTTTTCCTCACGCTACGAGAGTTTTCTCCTGGCAGGAGCTGAAGCTCTGACGGCAGGATGCTCCGTGCTCGGTCCGGTCTCCTCGGTTTCCACCGATTATTTCCGCTCCTTTTTTGCCGATCATCCCATCCCCGAAAACGCATCCTCGCTTGCCGGATCGCTTGGGCTGGAGAGTAAGGCATGGGCCATGGGTCGGCGGGACCCGGCGAAAATATCCTTCCATGCTCTGCGGGAATTCTCCCCCATCGCCGTGGCGCAAAGGTTTTTGGCAGGCATGCCTGCTTTCGCAAGCTTGTCTTGAGGATGATTCCTCCGAAACTGAGCTCGGCATGTTTGTCTCCCTCCTGAATTCCCGGACTCGTACCGGCCGTTTCCTCCGGACTCTTTCCAGTTCCTACTTCCTGTTGCTCGCCGCCACAGTCTACTCCCTGGGGGTCGTTCCGGTTATTTTGACTTACACCGGTAAAACCAGTCTTGGGCTTTGGGCTTTGGTCTCGCAATTCGGCACCTACCTGACCCTGCTGGATGCCGGGTTGAGCGGTGCGTGTATCCGCCAATTTGTCGGTCCGATCGTCCGGAACGACACCGGAGAGTTGGTCGCAAAATTTCAGAATGCTTTCATTGTTTCCTGCCTCCAGGGCCTCCTCATCGCGGTGGCCGGCCTGGGGGGCGGAATTCTCGTCCCTTGGTTGGCCATCCCTGGAGATCAGGCCATGTTTTTCACCGCTCTTTTTGCTGCTCAATGCTTGCTCGTGGCGATTGAATTTCCCTTCCGCCCCTTCAATTCCCTCCTTCTTGCCCAGCAACGATTCGAATTCAACTACCTTGCCACCGCCGGCGGGTTGATAATCTCACTGGGCCTGGTCTGGTTTGGCATGGCTCGTGGGTGGGGACTGTGGAGCCTGATTATTGCGGGCGCGTTTCAAGCGGGGGTCAAAACGGTTGTTTCCACGCTTTGTGTGGCTCGCCTTTGGGGGCTCCGTCGTTTTTTTACGGAGGTTCATGTCCGGATGCAGACGATCCAACACCTTTTTTTGGAGAGTGGTTCTTTTTTTAGTGGGACTTTTTTTGGGACCCTGGGCGGCATGGCCCAATCCACCCTTTTGAGTCGTTGGTTTGGTCTGGAGGGGGTGGCATCCTGGAATGTCGGTTCCAAGGCCGCCAACCTGTTGTTTCAACTTCTTTCCAAGTTTTTCGAAAGCTCGTTTGCCGGGCTGAGCGAGTTGTATGAGGCAGGTCGTGCCGATCTGTTGCTCCGTAGGCTGAGTCAGCTTTTTGGTTGGGTCCTTGGCATCTCCCTGTTTGCCGCGGTGGGCGTTTGCCTTCTCAATCATAGTTTTGTCCATTTTTGGACAAGAGCCCGCGTCGATTGGCCCCTGGGGGGAGATGGAGCCATGGCGTTGTGGCTGGTGGGATTGACCTTGTCCCGGGGTCTCGCCGAGCAAACCAAGATATTGTTGGTTTGGCGTTGGATCCGGTTTGGGCCGGCGGTGGAGTTCGGAATTTGGATCTGCCTGGGCTTTTTCTTTTCCCAGGCGGGACAGTTCCCCGGATATCTGGTGAGTGTCGCCTTGGCACCCATGATGGCCGCCGGAGTGGTGTATTTCCTGGGACTCCGAAATCAATACGCCGCGATGGGCCTGTCTTTGCTTCCCAAAGAAAGCAGGCTTCTCATTTGGACAGGGGGGGTCTTTTTTCTGGTCTCCATTCTTCTTCTCCTCACCAACCAATCCGTCGGGGTTCATGTGGTTGGGGCCATCCTGGCGGTCGTGGTCTTTGGCTGCTTGACGATTCCACGGATGAGACGCTTTCTTTCTTCAACTCCGCCGGCAGGTTGAGTGGCATGAGCCCCAAGCAACCGCTAAAAGTTGGGATTTTAACGACGGACAACCGCGAACACTTCCACAACTATGCCTCGCCGACCCCGGAGTTTGGCACGGCAGTCGAAGCCCTGCTCCAGGGGCTGGCTGACTTTCCCGAGGAGATTGAAGCTCATGTCATTAGTGCTGCCCAAAAACCTTTGCGCAGCCCATCCCAACTGGCCAAAAATATTTTTTACCATTCCCTGCTGGTTCCAAAATTCGGTTGGCTGCGCACGGTGTATCAAGGTTGTATCCGGGCGGTTCGCGCAAAGGTGAAGGAACTCAACCTAAGCCTCGTCCACGGCCAAGGCACGGAACGGGACTGTGCGCTGGAGGCGGTGTTATCGGGACGTCCGAATCTGCTCACTTTACACGGAAACATGCGGGCCGTGGCCCGCGCCATTCACGCTTCGCCCTTCTCCTATCATTGGTTTCATTCCTTTCTGGAATCCTGGGCCATCCGTCGGGCGGACAAGGTGTTCTGCAACTCCTCCTACACGGAGTCTTGGGTCCGTCCCCTGAATCCGCATGTCATCGCCATGCCCAACCCGGTGCGGAGCATCTTTTTTTCCCCGATTTGTTCCGAGCCGACTCGTCGGACGGACGACCCTCTCCTTTTGGTGGTGGGACTTATCTGCTCCTACAAACAACCCTTGGAAATTCTTCGAGCCCTGAGAGAGTGGCGCGAACAAGGGGGTCCGTCTTTTCGTTGTCTTTGGGTTGGCGCCCTGTCCGGGGAAAACGACTATGTCAGCTCGTTTCGAAAAGAGATGGAGGCGGCTCAGAAGGCCGGATGGGCGGATCATCGCCTCTCGTTGCCGGAAGGGGAATTGAGAGACGTTATGGATGCCAGCGATGTCCTGCTTCACCTCCCAAGTGAAGAGGCGTTCGGTCTGGTCGTTGCGGAGGCGATGCTGCGGGGATTGAGAGTTGTCGCCTCCCGGGTTGGCGGGATCCCGGACTTTTCCAAAGTTTATCCGGGGATTATCTTGGTGGATCCCCACCAACCGCAAGCGTGGCTGCAAGCCCTCCAGTCCACCCTGCAGCAGGGCCCCAGCCGGATTTCTCGGGAAGATTGGAGCTTTCGAATGTTTCATCCCCACGAGGTGGCCAAGCAGCACATCCATCATTACCTGACGCTTTCTTCCGCGCCATATTTGCCACCGTTAGCATCGCCCCAATAAATGTCAGCAGTTTGCAGGCCCCGCGAGGCACCCCCCAAAAAAAACAGTCCCCCTACCTTTTCTGCGTTGTCCGTTTGGGTCCTGGCACCCTCCTTCGCCAACACCGTGGATACTTTAAACCCATGGAAGGGGGTTTAGGGTGGACGCCATTTACCTGGTGCGGGACGGCTTCTGTCGATTGCTCTTGCCCTCCTCTTTATTGGAAATCGGGTTTTATCGCGGCTAATTGATCTCCTTAGTGGCTCTTTTGACGCGAATCCTCGGGCACCCGTGCAAGGCCTTAGGAATATCCCCCTTCTCCTCTTTGGAGGATTCGCTATTCGTCCTCGGTGGATTATTTCGCAGATACCGTGAGAAATTTTTAGCCCTTTGGGTTGGAATCTCCATGGCTCATTCGGAGAAAATCAGGGGACCCGGACATGGTCCAAGAATTCAGCGCCGGCCTTTCGGGCCTTTTTTACATTGACGGAAATCACGACGCGGAGGCCGTGGCGGAGGATTTTGCCAATTGCGCGAAAGTTTTGCGTCCTGGCGGAAAAATTGTTTTGGACGATTCCACTCGGTTCACCAACTGCCGCCTCTCCATTTGCAACCTCAAGCCACCCGGGTCCGTCCCGGCTCCTTCGGAATACGGAGGCGAAGATTTTTGAAAATCGACGTGATGGGTCTTGGACCCCCGGAGCGCCCGGGGGTTACGGGATCATACTTTGGTATATATCCACCAATCGCCTGCAAACCTGATCCCAGGAAGGGACGTGTTGGAAGCGAGGCATCCGCGAAATGTTCTTTTGGAAGTGCTGTAGATACGGTGCGGTTTTCCCGGCGGTCATCACCGGGCAATAGGAGGCATGCTCGCCAAAAGTAGTCCTAGCCCAGGGTAGGTCGCTCAAAAGCAGGGGGCATCCACAGGCCGCCGCTTCCAGCGCGGACAGACTTTGGCTTTCCATCGCGCTGAACAGCACAAAGCCGCTGGCTTTTTGGTACTCTTTTGCAACCTTGACACGATCCTCGATTGAACCGACGTACTGCACCCACGGTTGTGCTTTTTGGACACTCTCCAAGAACCGAAGGTAATAAGGGTCGCTGTCCTGATAGGGCTTGCCGATGATCCTCACTTTCACCTGAGCCAAAGCCGCGGCTTCCACCAACTCCAATACCCTTTTTCGCTGCGTGATCGTCAGGGTGGTGACTAGGTGATTCTCCCGGGTGGGGGCGTTTGGAGCTTGTAGAAAGACCTCCTCTACTCCGTTGGGCACGACCTCAATCCGGGCATGGCGTGCCCCGTACATATTTCGGACTAGCGAGGCCTCCCATGGGGTAAGACAAATGCAGCAATCCGCGGCATCATAGATGGACCATCCCAAACGTTGCCTGATTTTGCCCCGGCAGAATTGATCCAAAAGACAAAGAAGCCGAAAGGGCGCTCTTTGAAGAAGATTGCGGGACCCTTGTGCCGTCAGCAAATCCGCCACCACCAAACGGATGTTTTTCTGCCTTGCCCAACCGGCATAGGAAAGGCTGGGTTTCCCAAAAAAATGGATGACCTGCGGTGAAAAAGATTCGTCCCACCAGGGCATGGGAGTCGCCTCAACCCCGATTTTCCTCAAAGAGCGCATGGTCTGTTCGATTTGAACCTGCATGCCTCCGTGGGCGAGAAAGAACGGCACGTGACAATCAAAGGCAACCCTCATTTCCATAGGACTCTACGGCTTGTCAGTCATCACGGGCACCTTTTTTTACTCGCCCCAAAAGAACCACAGTTTCATCAGCTCATGGAATCCCAGGGTCGTTTTAATCCGGAGCTTCCCCAAAAAATCAAGGCATGAGAATCGATCCCATGGGTGATTCATCTTAAGCCCGGTCCCGCGCTTTGTTGGGAAAGCGATGTGTGCTATCAATCTCTTATCTTCCTGTGCAAAATCTCACGGTTCAAAAATTGGTTATAGGCCTTGTCACTTTGGGAGCATTAGTTGCCGCTCCATGGATTTGCTCGCAAACCCTTGACGGGAACGCCATCCCCTTTTCTCTGTTATTGGGGATCGTTTTTTTACTTTTCTTTATCTTTGTTCTTGGAGACAAGTGTTGGCTTACCATTCCCTTGTGTTTGCCTATGGGCGGATCGATCAACATCCTCCCCATCCATTTTAGTCCCTTTGAACTCTCCATTTTGCTGGTCATCGGTTATGTCTTCATACAGATAATCATGACGGAGCGACGGTCTTTTTCGTTTGGCCCCCTTGGCATTCGCATACCGTTGCTGATCCTCGCTGCGATCCTTTTATATCACTGGGGGCGGGGCGGAGGAATCGGGCTCACCATGCTGGGGGGTGATGCCAGCGGGGGCCGCCGATTTTTCATTATTCTTTTGGGGATCTTGTCCTTGCCCGCGATTCTTTGGTTCCCCCCATTGAGCGAAAGTTGGTTGCGATCTATCCCTCTGCTCTACTTTCTCGGAAATGTCCTGGAATTCGTTCCATGGCTGATTTCCACTCTTGCTCCCGGTTTTGCCCCTTTTCTTTATCGTTTTTATACGACGGTGAATCTGGATGCTTACGCCAGCTCTTCGGGATTTTACGAGACGTCCGTAACGCGATACGGGCCTTTGGGGTTCCTGGGCCTTGGACTTCAGGTGGCATTAATCTCCTTTTACCCTGCCAAGCTTTGGATTCGCCCCAATTATTGGTTTGTTCCCGTCCTTTCAATTCTGTGCCTGATCGCGGTGATTTTTTCGGGATTCCGATCCTTTCTGTTTAACTATGCCGTGGTCAGTGTTTTGGCTCTGTTTTTCAGCATTCGCTGGTTAAGCCTTTTGCTGATTCCCCTGGGGGCCTTCATGGTGACGGCCCTCTGCCTCGGTCAGTCCTCCCTTTTTGACCTTCCCCTGAGTATTCAAAGAACTTTGTCTCCCCTGCCTGGAAACTGGAGTCCCGTGGCAAAGGAAGCAGCAGAATCCTCCGACACTTTTCGCGATGATATCCAAAGGATTTACCGAGCGGAGTTCATGGAAAACTCCGGACTTTTTGGCGATGGCTACAAATATGACCAGCGGTTCATGTTGGATCGCGCCCTCTCTTTCAGCGAGCGCGAGCGTATGCGGGGCACGGATGAAACGGCCAGGGGATTCATCCAGGTCCGAGACCACCACGTGGGCTGGGTGGCGGTTCATCACCCTGTCGGAACGATTGGATTGATTGCCTTCGTTGCCCTCTGCCTATTTTCCCTGGTGTTTGTGTTTCGATCCGTATGGAGAATTCCTTTGGGTCATCTGACTCCTACCCAAATATGGTCATCGGCTCTGATTGTTCAAAGCATCATCAGTTTCTTTGCGGTTTTTGGCGCTTTGCAAAATTTTATTTCCCAATTCTGTGTTCTTCTGGGGGTGGCTATTGTTTCGTTTCGTGGATTTTCCCCCTCTCCCGGGCCGAAAGTAGTCCTACCCCGTTGGTCTCGGAGCCTGCCTACGGAATCGGACAGGTCCAACGAGCGAGGGGCATGAACAATCAGGATCAATCAGATCCTACGGTCGATGCCTAAGCTCCGCATTCTTCAAATTTTTAACCGCTATCTGCAACCCGGAGGGGAAGAACGGTTTGCCGAGCTGTTTGCTTCCGCCCTGTCCGGCCAGCACGTGGTGGAAAACTACATCGGCTCCACCCGATCCCTTCTAGGCTCCGGAACCTTCTCGCGCCCCTTGGCCCCCTTCCTTGCCTGGCACCATCCCCGGGTCGAACGGGATCTGCAAAATCTGCAAAAAAACCAACGGTTCGACTTGTGGGTGGTGCAGAACTCCCTTCCCGGTCTCTCCCCTGCGGTTTATCAGGCCGCTCATGCCCTGAATGTTCCCATGATTCATTACCTGCACAGCTTCCGCCTATCCTGCGCCAACGGTTTTTTCCTCAATCACGGCACCCCCTGCGAACGATGCCTCCATGGCAATTTCTGGCCGGCCTTTCAGACAGCCTGCTGGCGCGATAACCGCTGGGTTTCCGGATGGATGGGTCTCCTGTTGCGGCGCGTCCGGGCCTTGGGAACCTTCCGAAACGTTCGGGCCTGGGTGGCCCTCAATGAACAACAAAAAAAGAAGCATGGGGAAATGGGAATTCCGGAATCACGCATTCATGTCATCCCGCACTTTTATGAAGCCGCTTCCCCTTCTCCGGACCCGTCTCCATCCGGGGACATCCTTTTTCTGGGCCGACTTTCCCCCGAAAAGGGATTGGGTCTTCTCTTGCAGGCCTGGAAACTTGTCCGCTCGCGGGGCCGGAAGCTTAGGATTGCGGGCGCCGGACCCGAGGAAGCTTCCTTAAAAACCATGGCTGCGGCCATGGGTCTTCGAGATATGGAATTTCTCGGATTCGTACCGCGGGAAAACCATCCGGAATTATGGCGTCGCTCGGCTTTCGCGGTGATCCCATCCATTTGGCACGAACCCTTTCCGCTCTCTTTCTTGGAAACTTGGTCCTACCAGCGTGCCCCGATAGCCACTCGCCTGGGGGCCATGGCCGAAAACATCGTGGACGGTAAGGACGGGCTTTTGGTCGAGCCTTTTTCAGCTCCCGCTCTAGCCGCAGCGATACAATCCCTCCTCGACCATCCCGACCTTGCCACCCGCATGGGCCTAGCGGGCCGAACCAAGGTTTTGACCCACTTCCACCGGGATCTTTGGCTGAGTCGGATCAACGCGGTTTTTTCCTCTGTTCTGGATCCAAGCTCCCGTCATCCCTCCCGAGCTTGAACCCTTCGGATCCTCCAAATTCTCTAAAGACCTAGACGACTTTTCCAGATGCCGGTAGCCCAACTGGGTCCGAACTTTTTTCTTCCCTTCTCCGCCTGCCCTTCCCGCCAAATCTCATATCTGATTCTCTGCGGAAAATACCCTCCGGCCCATAGTTTGCGCCACCGATGAACCGCCTGCCATAAAACGGGGCCTCTCCGCACCCATAACGGCGCGTTCGCCCAAAGGATCCTCCTTTCTTTCAAGCTTGCGGGGGTGAGCCCTTGATTGGTCCCGGTCTCGGTAAATACGCTGAAATATTCCGGGCTTGTTTTCGACTTCACCCCCTCTTGGATCCTTTGCAGGTTCCATAGCGCATCCCCACATGCGCGAAATTCCTCGGAAAACCAGGCTGACGATGACTCCAGCAGGCGACGTCGAAAAAAGGTGGCGCAACTGAAATTGGCCAGGTGCGAGGTCATGAGGTGGGGGGCAAACAGCTTGACGGGCCTCTGGGCCGTCACCAGCCGGCCGTCCCGATCCACCACCAAGAAACCTCCCTGCAGGATTTCCACCTCGGGGCACCTCCGGAAAAGCGTGGTTACCTTGGCCAAGGCTCCGGGAAGCAGTTGCTCATCACAATTCAGATAAGCGCAGATTTCCCCGTTTCCCCGCCGCAATCCCCGATTGATGGCATCATACATTCCCCGATCCGGCTCGGAGATCATGATCCTGCGGTAGCCCTGCCGATCCGGCCATTTCCGGGCCATGCGGTTGGCAAACTCCTGAAATCCGGGGGTGCAAGCATCTTGAATCACATGTTCCACCTCCACTTCCTGCTGGTCGGCCACCGAGGCAATGCAACAAGCCAAGAGTCCCGTTTGGTTCAGGCTGGGGGTGACCACGGTGATGTCCACATTCCCACTCTACCCCAACCGGGGGGTTCGCCGCAAAATCATGTCAGCCGTTCTTGCGGATTGTCGTTTGCATCTTTCGAAAGGTTTTCTTTCAAGGGAGGAAGGGGGGCTCTTAAATGATGGGGTGACACGTTTTTATCAACTGCGTTTCTTTCTAGTCCTGTTTCTTTTGGTTGGCTTGGTGGTCGGCATCGAGCAGTTCGTAACCAGATTTTTTGGGGACCAGACTCTGGCTCCCCTGCTCTCCCTTATCATGCTGGCGATGTTAGCTTACTTTTTCTCGTTTCGGCAGGTGCTGATCGCCGTCCCTATCTTCACAAGCCTCAGTTATTTGATGATTATGGATTCCTCGAGATATCCACTGGTTCGGGCCTCGACCGTTATGGTCGGGGGATTGGTGGCTCTCTGGGCCACCCGACAGAGATCCAGGCTGGCGGCGCAAGTCGAAGAAGTGGAAAGCGTCCTGCAATCCCTGCCCGTGCCCTGGATGCTATCGGATTCCTCGGGTGTGATTACCCGCCACAGTATCACTCTACCTCACGAACCGGGGAAGGAGGGGGGTCTGGTGGGCACATCCTTTTTTTCTTATTTTAATCTTATGTCCAAAAAAGATTTTATTCGCGATTACATGGACTCTTTCGAGCGGGGAATCCCGCTCCCAACAATCACCCTAAATCCCTCCCATAACGAAAAATACTACCAGGTTAACTTTGTTTTTTTAAGCCAGAGGGAAGGTCGGCGCATTCTCTCTATTCTTCAGGGGCACGGTCCGAATACAGCCTGAGGCAACAACCATGGCACTCCGAAGGTTGGTCCTTTGCCAGATCCTGCTGACCTTGGCTTTGCTGGCTGGCCTCATCCCCATTTGGGCCAACCCTCCTCTCGTCATTCCTGTGCAGCCAGATTACGGGGGGGATTATGATCTTTTTGGCGGGCAAAACTACCTTTCGCCCGATGATGGTTTGATGCTGGAGTCTCTGACCGCCTCCCATGGTATGACCCTTTTAAAAAGGACCGAACAAGCAAAAGAGCGGTTGCAAGCACTTCTCAATCCGGTCGCGTGGAACCATCTCCAGGCCCCGATCGAGATGCAAAAACAGCTTTATTTGGTTCTTTGCTGGATGGCGGAAGCCGACGATGCCGAGGCCGATGTGGAGGAGGTCGTGCAGGAGATCTGCCGCCGCGGACAATCCCAACCCTCAGTAGCCGACGCCACTCTTCAGGAAGTTCTCCTCTACAATTTCCGTACAGCCCAATCCCTGGGTGTACTGGGATTTCAAGGCCAGGTAAAGCTGGCGCAGGGCCTAACCCCGGTCATCACCCATGGCCCTTGGGAAAACCGCCACGCCCACGCCATACCCATCCTGCCACCAAACCGCTTTCCCCAGATCGCCCACCAACTGTTTAACTATGAGATTTTTGCCGGCCCCCTTCCCCGGACATCGACCACCGATCTCGCCCCGAGCCAATTGGAATTTGCGCGGCGCTTGATGGACCGGGGCCTGCTTTCCGCGGACTCCCTAAAAAACCCCTGACGATCCCGCAAACCCGGGAATGAGGGACAAGGGATTTGGCAAGCCGGATAGGGAAAACACGACCTCAGCGTTGTTTGTCTTGGGCTTTTCTTTAAACTTTCCCCATGGCCTCGATTTCCATCCCCTTTCAAAAACTCCTCCAAAGGGGCCGGGAACTGTCCTTGTTGGGTGCCACCGGGGGACTGCTGGGCTGGGACCAAGAAACCCTTCTCCCCCCCAAATCCCACGGTTTTCGCGCGGAACAGTCCGCCCAAATCGCCGGGATCGCCCACCACTTGGCCACCACACCCGAGGTAGGTGAGTGGCTGTCGGCCTGCGAAAACGCGAAGCCAGCTTTTGACGGCCCCGTGGCCGCTTGTCTTGTCCGCTGGCGACGCGACTACAACCGTGCCACCCGCATCCCCGTCAAGCTCGTCGAGGAAAACGAGCGAGCCAGCGGTCTCGCTCGTTCCGTTTGGGCAAGGGCAAGAAAAGACAACCACTTTGCCTCCTTTGCCCCTCATCTCGAAAAGCTCCTGTCCTATGCCCGACAAATGGCCGACCTCTGGGGCTATTCCGAACAGCCTTATGATGCCCTCTTGGAAGGCTATGAACCGGGTTGGACAACCCTGCAAATCGAAACCCTCTTCGCCAAACTTCAGCCCCGTCTGATGGATATCGCCCAAAAGGCCTTTGCCCTGCCCTCCATGCCGTCCCGAAAAAACCTGGCCGGACATTACCCCCGAGCCGGACAGGAGAAGTTTCTCCAATCTCTTTTGCCAAAAATCGGTTTCGATTTGACTGCCGGCCGTCTCGACACCAGCACCCACCCATTCTGCTCCGGCCTCGGCCCGTACGACACCCGGATGACAACCCGCTATGACGAATCTGACTTCATGGTCTCCCTTTACGGGGTCCTCCACGAGGCCGGGCACGGGCTCTACGACCAAGGCCTGCCCGAAACGGAAATGGGCACTCCTCTCGGCCAGGCCGCCTCCCTCGGGATCCACGAGTCCCAGTCCCGTTTGTGGGAAAACCGTGTTGGCCGCAGCCACTCTTTTTGGAAAGCCTGGTGGCCTGAACTGATCCGCGCTTTCCCAAGTTTGACCCGATACAGCTGGGAGCAGGGTTGGCTTGCCGCCAATGCCGTGGAACGTTCCTTTATCCGTGTCGAAGCCGACGAGGTCACCTATGACCTCCATATTCTCCTTCGTTTCCAGCTCGAAACCCGCCTCGTCTCCGGCGATCTCAAGGTTTGCGATCTGCCGGCCGCCTGGAACGAGCTTTTCCAGAAACTTCTCGGCCTTGAAGTCCCTGATGATGCGAAAGGTTGCCTTCAGGATATTCACTGGTCCCTTGGCGGTTTTGGTTATTTTCCAACTTACACCCTGGGAAACCTGGCTGGCTCCCAACTTTGGCAAGCAGCCCGGCAATCCCTCCCCGAACTTGCCGTATCCCTCGAAAGCCGAGACTACCACCCGCTTCTTCAATGGCTACGTAACAGCATACATGCCCACGGCCGTCGATATCTTGCGGGCGACCTGATTCAGCGTGCTACCGGCAAGCCCCTCGATCCTCAGGCCCACCTATCCATTCTCGAGCAAAAGGTGAAGGATTTGTCGGCATGACTTCTCCCTCGAACATCACCGTCATCATCAGCACCTACAATCACCGGCGCCCACTGGAGCTCTGCCTGGCCGGATTTCGCAAACAGACCGCCCCCCCCGGCGAGATCCTCATCGCTGACGACGGGTCAGGTCCCGATACCCGTGCCCTGATCGCAAGACTTCTTCCCACGTTGCCCTGCCATGCCCGGCACCTCTGGCATGAGGACCATGGCTTTCGAAAAAACACCATCCTCAACCGTTGCTTGGCTGCGGCCAAAGGCGGTTACCTTGTCCTGACCGATGCCGACTGCATTCCCCATCCACGTTACGTGGAGGATCACGCCGCTTTGGCCGAACCCGGCTTCTGGGTGCAGGGCCGACGCTGTTATCTCGGTGAGACCGCCTCCGTCGCCCTCGCTCCAGGCCAAAAAGTGCCGGGATTGCGTTTTTTTTTGACCGGAAAAATGAGTGGTGCCGCCAAGGGTTTCCGACTTCCCCTGCCCGTGATTCGCCGTGACACCGGCCAGCGCGGCATCATCGGATGCAACATGGCGATTTGGAAAAACGATCTTTTCCAAATCAACGGATGGGACGAGGAGTACGAGGGTTGGGGGTTGGGCGAGGATTCTGATGTTGGCTCACGTCTCTACCATCTCGGCCGGCCGCGCAAATTCGTCTACGCTCACGCCATTCTCTACCACCTTCACCATCCGATTCTTAACCGCGACCACGTCTCCAGAAGCCAAGCCCGCTTGGAGGAGACGATCCGAACAAGAAAAATCAGGTGCGCCAGAGGCGTGGATCAATATTTGATGTGACTTTTTGCCGCCACCATGGCGGCCCCCACAATGCCCGCCTCATTATGAAGCTTGGCCGGCACCACTTTCGCTCTTACCCCCATGGATGCCCGGGGAAGCCATTTCTCCGCACGCCGGCTGACTCCGCCGCCCACAATGATCAGGTCTGGGTTGACCAGACGATCGACGAGACGGAGATATTCCCGCACTCTTTTTGACCATTTCCTCCAGCCCCACTCGTGGGTCTCACG
>RHAF01000011.1 GCA_010028775.1 Verrucomicrobiota bacterium
CCGATGTCCCGGCGAGCCCTGCCTGGTTTAAATCGCTGAGCCCTGGCGCCTGCGGCTCAACCCATCCAGGAAATCCACCACGGCATTGCTCATGACTTCCCTTGCATAGGTGCATCCGGCCACCGCCGGCAAAAGTTCCCACAAGCGCCACGGACGCAGGGCCAGATGCAGGGCAATCTTCAAGGGGGTGCTTTTTCCGGTTTCCCTGTCACAACCAAGAAGAAAAAGATCCGTTGGCAGAGGTTTGTTTGCATGGTCGCTCACTGCACGCAGTCCGACACAAGGGATTCGAAGTTTGCCGCAGGCCTCGGCGACATAATCCCACTCCATTTCCACGATCCCGCATCCGGTTCTTTTCCCGAGGGCCAGTTTGGCCTCCCCGGTGTCGATGATTTCATGGGCGGTGTGCCATTGGCCCGGGCGGATATCCGTTCGACCTCCCGTCCAGTGTTGGAACTCATCCCAGTTTTCAGCCTGGAACGAACTCAAATCTCCCTCTTCCCAGGCCGGATCCAGCGCCCCGGCCAATCCGGCCAGAAGAACGGCCCGGCAAGGATGACTTTCCAGCCAGGCGGTGATTTTTTCGACCAAGCCGGTGTGCCCCATTCCTATGCGGGCGGAAACCACCGGGGCGCCCCGCCAATCCCCTCTCTTGGTCAGGAATCCATTTTCGATCCGGGACTTTTTCGGCCTCGAATTCCATTGGGAAAAATAGGGCCACCGGCAGGGGATGGGGGCTGTTCATCGGGGGTGCGGGAAAACCGGAGCCGCGCCCGTCTTATCGGACGCCGGAATTCCGGATCATTTCCTGATACTCCCCAAGGGCGAGAAGCGGCCAGTTGTTCCGGTACATGTCATAGCGGAGATAGAAAACGCAGGGAAAACCGGTGCCGGTGATCAGTTTCTCTTCCCAGCTACCGTCCTTTTGCTGGGTTTCGATGAGGTAACGGACGGCCCGGCGCACGCTGGGACGCTGGATATCGCCGCAGGCCAACAGACCCATCAATCCCCAACCGGTCTGCGAGGCCGTGCTGATCCCCCGACCCTTGAGACGGGAATCGTCGTAGGACCCACAGCTTTCCCCCCAACCCCCATCGGGATTCTGGGCACATTCTAGCCAATCCCGGCCCCGGATCACCCAATGCTCATTCATGTCGTAACCGACGGCGCGCAATCCCCGCAAAACCTGCCACGTGCCATACACGTAGTTCACCCCCCACCGACCGAACCAAGAACCATCCTCCTCCTGAGTTTCGCGGATGAATCGGATGGCCCGCTGAATCTGGGGATCGGTCTTGGGCACTCCGCACTTACCCATGGTCTCAAGGAGACGTCCCGTGATGTCGGCGCAGGGCGGATCCAGGATGGCGTTGTGGTCGGCAAAAGGGACATCCTCAAGCCACTTCTTGTTGATGTTTTTGTCGAAGGCCGCATAGCCGCCGTTGTCACACTGGAAACTTTTGGCCCAGGCGAGCCCCCTCTCCATGGCCGCTTTTTGAGCCGCCGGATCGGAGGCGCGGGCCTTGCGCAAGCCCAGAAGAACCTTGGCGGTGTCATCCACGTCGGGGTACCAGTCATTGAAAAATTCAAAGGCCCATCCCCCGGTGACTTTGGCCGGATTTTTCACCACCCAGTCCCCGCGCATCTTGACCTCCTTGGCCAGCAGCCAATCCGCCCCTTTTTTCATGGCAGGTGCATCCGCCGGGACTCCGGCCGCTCCCAGCGCCGTCATGGTGATGGCCGTATCCCAAACGGGGCTGAGACATGGCTGGATGCGAAAATCCCCGTTGGCCGAGTCATCCACCTCGAGCCCCTCAAGGTCTTTGACCGCTTTCCTCATGGCAGGGTGGTCATCCCCGTATCCCAGGCATTGGAAGGCGAGAATGGTGTTCATCATCGACGGGAAAATGGCGGCCAAGCCCTCCGACTCGGGCCCGGTGCGATCGAGGATCCACTTTTCCGCAACTTTCAGGGCACGGCGGCGGAAAGGTTTCCACGAGAGGCTCTCCACCCATCCCAGCAGGTCGTTGACACGCACAAAAAAATTCTTCATGGAGAAAAATCGACTTTCCACCGGGTGATGAAAAGGACCGCCCTCCACTCCGTAGGGATAAAGCTCATGGAGCTGTTTTTCCGGCGGAAGATGCTGGGTCGGGCGAAAACTGCGGATGATGGAAAGGGGCACAACAATCGCCCGTGTCCACGAGCTCATCTCAAAGAGGTTGAAGGGGGCCCAGTTGGGAAGAAGGAGAATTTCCGGGGGGATATTGGGAAGATATTTCCATGGGTATTGCCCCAGCATGGCCAGGTACAGCTTGCAGTAGGTGTTCGTGCGGGGGATGCCCCCCAACCGCAGGGCCGTGGCCCTGGCCTTGCGCATTTCAGGCTCGTCCGGAGTGAAACCAGCCAGCTTGAGGCTGAAGTAGGATTTGACCGTCGCCGTCACATTGCTGGGTCCTCCGGGATAAATGGACCAACCCCCGTCGGGCAACTGCCTTTGCAAAATGTGTTGAACAATCTTGGCCTCTTTGGTGCGGTCCACCTTGTTTCGCAGGTACATCAGCAGGTGGTAGTCGCAGGCCACCGTGCTATCGACGAACAGCTCACCGACCCAATAGCCCTCTTCCTTTTGCAGACCCAGGAGATGATTGCGGGAGGCCTCGACCGTTTTTTGCAGCGCCTCCAAATCAACGTCAGCCGGATCCATCCCAATCAACTCAGGACTGGGTGACCGACTCAAATCAGAATGGACGAGCGGGTTAGACATAAGTCCGGAAACTAGCGGAAAAAGTAAAAATAGCCCAATAAATTTCTATAAATATATAATAATGAACAATATGCGATATTCTTTTCGGGGCCTTCTATTTGGAAATGGAGGAAATTCGAAGCCTACTCCGCCCAAGTGATGAGGCGAAGTTCGTGGGCCTGAGTGAGGGAAGGATGGGAAGGACGCACCCTGACGTTAAAATGGTAGTTTCCCGAATCCTCAACCGAAATACGTCCCCCGTAACCGTGCCATCCATCCACCGGATTTCCGGTGGGCTCCAGTGCGACCACCTTGGATTGACCCCCCACATCCGCCACCTCGAGATAGGCCTCCACCGCCACCTCGTTGGGCTGCAAGGGCCCCAAAAAGACCTTGGCGGAAACAGGAACCATGTCCCCCACACTGACCGTCGTGCGGGCTGGACCGTTCCAAGTCACCGCATTCGCCCTGATTTGCGGCCAGACCGCACGGATTTTATCCTTCCAAACCGCCAGATCCCTTGATTTGGACCAGTTGTTTTCGGAAAACATCCGGCCCTTCTCCGCCGCTTTGCGGTAAAACATCGTGGCGTAGTCCTCCACCATGCGGGAGGTGTTGTAGACCGGGCCGATCGTCGAAAGGCTGCGACGAACCCGTTCGATCCATCGCTTGGGTATTCCCGCAGAATCGTGGTCGTAATAGAGGGGGACAATCTCCCGGCGGAGGATTTCATAGATGGAGAAGGCATCAAACTCGTCCTGGACCTCGGGCTCCAGCCGGAAGGTGTCATCCCCGATCGCCCACCCGTTCGTTCCGTCGTACGCCTCGTCCCACCAACCGTCCCGCACGCTGAAGTTGAGACATCCGCTGGTGATCACCTTCTCGCCGCTGGTTCCGCTCGCCTCGAGGGGGCGGGTCGGGTTGTTCAGCCAGACATCACAACCGTGATAAAGAAAACGGGCCACGTTGAAGTCATAGTTTTCCACGAAGACAATCCGGTTCCTGAACTGAGGCATGGCCGAAATCTGAACGATTTGCTGGATCAGGCGCTTCCCCCCCTCGTCCGCAGGATGGGACTTGCCGGCAAAGACAAACTGAACCGGGCGCTCCGGGTCGTTGACGATTTCCGCCAGCTTGTCCAGGTCGCGGAAAAGCAGGGCCGCGCGCTTGTAGGTGGCAAAGCGTCGGGCGAAACCGACGGTCAGAGCCTTGGGATCCAACAGTTGGTCCGTCGCGCGGATGTCGGCCGGGCTGGCCCCGTTCCGCAATCTCTGGTTGCGGATGTTGGCGCGGGCGAATTCCAACAGTTTGAGCTTTAGCTTCTGATGAGTCGTCCAGTACTCCTTGTCCTTGAAATCGGTCCTCTTCTCCCAAGCCTCCGCCTTGGCCAAATCCTCCTCCGACATCGGTCCTTCCTTTTTTTCCAGTAGTTCCCGGATCTCGGGAGCCATCCAGGTGTAGGTGTGGATTCCGTTGGTGATGTGTTGGATCGGGATTTCCGACTTGGGCACCCCGGGCCAGACGCTCTGCCACATGCTCCTTGAAACACGTCCATGGATGGCACTCACCCCGTTGGCCTGACGGGATAGGCGCAGGGCCAAAATCGTCATGCTGAAGGGCTCCCCCTCCTCATGGGTCCAGGGGCGTCCGAGCTTCAGAAGCTCATCGAACCCGATCTGGCACTCGCGGATGTAGGATCCAAAATATTTTTCCATCAGCTTGGGATCAAAAGCGTCGTTCCCCGCCGGCACCGGGGTGTGGGTGGTGAAGAGACTGCTGGCTGCAACATATTGCAACGCCTCGATGAAGCTCAACTTTTGCTGGGCCACCAACGTTCGGATGCGCTCCAGACCGAGGAAGGCGGCATGCCCCTCATTCATGTGAAAGACGGAAGGTTGCAGCCCCATGGCCGCCAAGGCCTTTACCCCACCGATTCCCAGAACGATTTCCTGCCGCACCCGCATGTCATGGTCCCCGCCATAGAGCTGGTAGGTGATGACCCGGTCATCCGGGGCGTTTTCCGTCAAATCAGTGTCCAAAAGGAAAAGACGGGTCAACCCGATATTCACCTCCCACGCCTTGGCACGCACCCTCCGGCCCGGCATATCGAGTTCCACCACCACCGGGGTTTTCCCGTCGGCCGCCAGGGCTTCCCTCACCGGCAGATCGTGGAAGACATTGTCGACAGTCGAGGCCTCCTGCCATCCCTCATGGTTGATCCGTTGGGAAAAATAACCAAAGCGGTAAAGCAAACCGACCGCCACAAACGGCAACCCAAGATCGCTGGCCGACTTGCAGTGGTCCCCTGCCAGAATTCCCAAGCCGCCCGAGTAGTTCGGCAGGGACTCATGAAATCCGAATTCGGCGGAAAAATAGGCGACGAGGGGATGGTCTTTCTTTTCCTTGGGCAGATTTTTGGAAAACCAGGTCTCCTTGCGCTTCAAGTAAGCCTGAAGGCGGTTATGCATTTCCTCCACCCGGTCGCGGTAGCTCTTGTCCTTCGCCAAGGACTCCAATCTGGACTGCTTGACCAAACGCAGCATTTTGACCGGGCTGTGACCACACTGTTCCCACAGGACAGAATCGAGCTCCTTGAAGAGTTCAAGCGCATCATAATTCCAACTCCACCAAAGGTTAAAAGCCAGGGCACGAAGGGATTCCAATCCCTCGGGCACACGCGGAACGACGGAAACCGTCACAGGCCACTTGGGGGTCGATTCAACGGCGGTCTGCATCGGAAGGCAAAGGGTGGGGGCATCTCCCTTTTCGGGCTAGAAAAATCAAAGTTCGCTTGCCGTTATTTGCCTTTAGGCGTATTGCGGGCCAAGCCGCTGCATTATTTGAGAAGAGCCTGAATCTCCTTGAACTTCGGATGCTCCGATCCCCCAAGGATTTCGAAAAGCACGGCTTCCACCGTGCTGACGACCACCCCGTCCGCCCGCATCTCGGCCAAAGCCATCTCCCGATCCCCCGAATGCCGGGATCCCACCGCATCCGCCACCACCACGGGGGTCAGTTCCTTTAGCCGCAAATCATAGACAGTCTGCCGGATGCAGACATGGGTTTCACAACCGGCCACCAGAACCCTTTTTCTCTCCAGTGATTTCCCCTCCTCCGCGGCGGAAAATTTCGTCTTGGAGAGAGCCTTGCTTCCGACCGCCTTTTGCACCGCCTCAACCGTCTTTCCCAGCTTCGCCGGCACCTGCTCCGTCAGAACCACCGGCAACTCCAAAAGCCGCGCTCCCTGGATCAGCACCACCAACCGCTCCATCCAGCCGGCGGGAGATTGGATTGCCGGAACCAGTTTTTCCTGGGCATCCACCACCAATAGACCGGTGTCCTTGGCGGAAAGCCTCCAGGACATTGTCAGCTTTCCTCCCCGGAAGAGCTTTGCAGGGCGGCAATCACATTCAGATCCTCCAGGGTGGTCACATCCCCCTTCACCGCGCCCCCGGCGGCCACCTCCTTGAGCAACCGGCGCATGATTTTTCCGCTCCGCGTCTTCGGCAGGGCCTCGGCGAAACGGATCTGGTCAGGCTTGGCAATCGGTCCGATCTCCTTGCTGACCTGCTCGCGGAGCGCGGCGACAAGCTCCGAGCCGGCCTTCTGCCCGGACTTAAGGGTGACAAAAGCCACCACCGCCTGCCCCTTCAGGTCATCGGGTCGTCCAACCACCGCGGCCTCCGCCACCGCCGGGTGGGTCACCAGTGCACTCTCCACCTCAGCCGTGCCCAGGCGATGCCCGGATACGTTCAAAACATCATCCATTCGTCCGATCACCCAGAAATAACCGTCCTTGTCCATGCGCGCTCCGTCGCCGGTGAAATAAGTTCCCGGCACCTCGCTCCAGTACTGCTTGGCGTATCTTTCCGGGTCGCCGTGAATGGTCCGCAACATCGAAGGCCAAGGCTTGCGGATCACCAGTTTCCCCTGGGTGCCCGGCTTCAGCTCCTTGCCCTGGTCGTCAACCACCGCGACGTCGACTCCGAAAAACGGCAGCCCGGCCGACCCGGGCTTCATCATGTGCGCCCCCGGCAGGGTGGTGATCATGTGACTGCCCGTTTCCGTCTGCCACCAGGTGTCGACAATCGGACAACGCCCCCCACCGATAACCCTGTGGTACCACAGCCAGGCTTCCGGATTGATCGGTTCCCCGACTGAGCCCAAAAGCCGCAGGGAAGAGAGATCGTGCTTTTTGACCCAATGATCCCCCCAGCGGATAAAAGCCCGGATCGCGGTCGGCGCGGTGTAAAACACCGTCACTCGGTGTCTTTCGATGATGCTCCAGAAGCGGTCCGGTTCAGGCTGGTTGGGCGCCCCCTCGTACATCAGGGTCGTCGTCCCGTTGCTCAGAGCACCGTAGACCACATAACTGTGACCCGTTACCCACCCGACATCCGCCGTGCACCAAAAGAGGTCGGTTTTTTTCAGGTCGAAGACCCACTTGGTGGTCAGATGGGCCCCCAGCAGGTAGCCCCCGGTGGTGTGGAGGATTCCCTTCGGTTTGCCGGTGCTTCCGCTGGTGTAGAGGATGAAAAGAGGATGCTCGCTGTCGAGTTTCTCGGGAGGGCAGTCCGCCGGTTGGTCCTTGACCAAGTCATGCCACCAACGATCCACCTCGTTGAGCTTTTCGATGTGCCCGGTTCTTTTCAGGACAATGACCCGCCGGACCTCCGGACAGGAGGCCACTGCCTGATCCACGTTCTGCTTGAGTCCCACCACCTGCCCCCGCCGGTACCCGCCGTCCGAGGTGATGACCAGCTTGGCTCCACAATCGAGGATCCGGTCTTTGAGGGATTCCGCGCTGAAACCGCCAAAGACCACGCTGTGCACCGCCCCGATCCTCGCACAGGCCAGCATGGCGATCGCCGCCTCCGGAATCATCGGAAGATAAATCATCACGCGGTCCCCCGGCTTGACCCCCTCCCCCTTGAGGGCGTTGGCCAAGCGGCAAACCTCGTCGTGCAACTGCTGGTAGGTCAACACTCGGATGTCCCCCGGTTCCCCCTCAAAAATGATGGCTGCCTTGTGCCGCCGCCCGCTTTGCAGATGCCGGTCCAAGCAATTGAAGCTGACATTCAGTTTTCCTCCGCCGAACCACTTGGAGAAGGGCTCTTTCCATTCGAGAACTTTTTTGGGTTCGGCAAACCAATCCAGTTCTTCCTTGGCCAGACGGTCCCAGAACTTTTTCGGGTTCTTCACCGACTCCCGGTGCATGGATTTGTACCTGGCCAGACTAGGAAAGGCCGACTGTTTCACAAAGGAAGCCGAGGGTTTGAATTTTGTCTCTTTGCTCATTTGTTTTTTCTCCTTGGGGCAGATGGGCTCATCGCTCTTCGCAACGTCTGCAGGATTTCCTCCACCGGGGCCATCCGGCCCGGACCCTCGGCCCCGCAGGCCAGGCGTCCCGCTGCCGGACCGATCATGCGGGCCCCGCGGTCTTGGAGAATTTTGACATTCTCCCGCGTCGCCGCGTGTTCCCACATGTTCGAGTTCATCGCCGGAGCATAAAAAACAGGCGCACGGGTGGCCAAAAGAACTGCCCCCAACACATCCCCCGCCAAGCCGTGGGCCGCGCGGGCCAGGCAATCCGCACTGGCCGGTGCCACCACCACAACGTCGGCGGAGCCGGCAAGATCGAGATGGCTCATTCTCCCCCCCTCACCCTCTTCCCAGAGGGAAGTGTGGACCGGACGATGGGTCAGCGCCGCCAGGGTCAAGGCCGGCAAAAACCGGGCCCCGTCGGCGGTCAAAACCGCGTGCACCTCCCAGCCCTCCCGAACCATGGCACTGGCGAGATCGGCCGCCCGGAATGCCGCAATCGAGCCGGTCACCCCGAGGACAATTCGCGGCTTTCCTGTCTCAGCCATGATGCAGATCCAGCCTTCGGCTCAGGTACCGTTCCGCCCGGATGATGGCACGAAACTTGATCAAATCCTCCTCCATCGAGCTGCTCAGAATGGTGTAACGATAGCTTTTCCATTCCGCCATCTCGGCATCGGCCGCCTGGATTCTTTTGGCGATCTGTTGGGAACTTTCCGTTCCCCGTCCCTCCAGCCTTCTCCGCAACTCCTCGAGGTCAGGCGGCATAATGAAAATGTCGGCCAAGGCTTCCTGAATCTTCGGATCCTTGGAACCACGGATCTGCCGGGCACCCTGCACATCGATGTCCAGGAGCACATCCCTCCCGGCGGCCAAATGTTCCAATACCGGTCCCTTGGGGGTTCCGTAGTAGTGTCCGTAGACATCGGCAAACTCCAACATTTCGCCGGTCTTCATTTTTTTCTCAAAGTCCGTCTTGGCCATGAAAAAATAATCGACCCCGTCCTTCTCCCCGGGGCGTTGAGGCCGGGTGGTGCAACTGACGGAATAAACCAGGTCGGGAGTTTGCCGGACGTTGGTGCAAAGCGTGGTTTTGCCCGTCCCGGAGGGGGCGGAGACGACAAATAAAATTCCTGAACGTGTGAAGTTATTCAAGGTTGGCCGCCTGTTCCCGAAGTTTCTCCAACTCCGATTTAAAATCGATCGCGAAGCGGGTCAGACCCAGGTCCCCTGATTTGGATCCCACGGTGTTCACTTCGCGTTGAAGCTCCTGAATGACGAATTCAAGATTCCTCCCTCCAGGAGCACGTTTTACAGTCAAGCTTTCGGCTTCGGCCAGATGGGCACGTATCCTGCCCAGTTCCTCGGTCACATCCCCGCGGTCGGCGGCGTTGGCCACCTCGCGAACCATCCGCTCGGGATCCAAATCCACCCCTGCCTGCCCCGCAATTTCCTGCAGTCTCTCCTGAAAACGCTTCCCCTGCTTGCGCCTCATTTCAGCCGCCGCTTTTTCCATGCGCCCACGAATGGTTTCCATTTTTTTTAGGTGCCCACGAAGACTCTGAACCATGTATTGGCCCTCCCGTTCGCGGGATTCGACCATCTTTTTCAACGCTCCCCGGACCCCGGCGACGATTTTTCGATCTTCGGCGGGAGCGACCGCCAGCTGGGTGTTCGCCACCACTCCCGGAAGGCTCAGAAGATCCGACCACGCCGGACCACCCTCAACCCCTATTTTTTTCCCGGCCGCGCGGAGTTGACCGGCATAGAGAGCCGCTTTTTTCAGATCCAAACTTCTTCCATTTTGCGAAGGCGTAGCCTCCACCTGGAGGGCCACCGTCACTTTGCCCCGGGCCACGGCCTCGGTCACCTCTTCACGGATCGGCCTCTCCAGCCGGGCCAATTCGCCCGGACTATAGACCAAAACCTCCAGCCCCCTTTTGTTCACCGAACTGACCTCAACCCGAACCCGGGCATGCCGGGTGGACACTTGAACAGAGCCGAAACCGGTCATGCTACGCATGCAAAAATCCTACGGGGAAACCTCCCGCGGTTCAAAACCCAATCGCCTTGAAAAGCCCCTGGATCGGAGCGGTCACCGGCTTGGTCAACCCCCCCGAGGCTCCATCGGCCCCTTGTAAAACACCCGAGGGTGCGTTGAGCAGCAGGTTAATGCCGCCTTCCCTCAGCATCTTACCAATATCCATTTGCACATCAGGGTTGTCGAGGGTGCCGGTGATGCGGGCGTCGCCCGGAATCTTGGTGTAGTAGTCGTTGCTTTTTCCGATCAGCTGGGTCATGGCTCCCTGGAGTTGGCCGCTGCTTTGCATCGCCTCTTTGGTCAGGGCAATGCCCAACCTGAAATCCAGGGCCCGGGTGAACCAATTCAGCCAGCCATTCATGCTGGCGGAGATGGCGTTTCCCACCACCTGCAGGTTGGGCACGGTGATTTTTTCCCCCTCGATCTGAAAATCGGAGCCAAGGTCGTTGATCTCGCTGGAGGCGATATAACCGGACCCAAGGAGAGCGCCGGTTTTTTGCAGAGCCCGCGCCAGAGAGGGGAGGTTTTCCAAATGGGCCTGATAGAGTCGAAAACTTCCCTGGCCGCTCAGGCTTCGTCGGATTTGCTCAAGGGAGGATCCGTCCGACCGGACATAGAGCTGCAGGTCCGCCCACCCTCCGATCGGTCCGCGAGCATCGTGGATTGCGTTGCCAAGGATGGCCCCAAGGGGAAACTTGTTCATCTCCAAGCGGGCCTGGACGTCCCGGCCGGTTTCTGCCGCAAGGATGGAGGCGCGAATCGCACCTCCATCGACCTGGACGGTGGAGGGTTCCAGAAGAATTTCTTCAGGCCCCAGACTTAACCTAGGAATCCTGACGGGTCCAACCACCGCCTCCTGGACCACGATTTTTTGCAGGGAGGCGGACAGGTCGATTCTCCAGGAAGTCGAAAGGGGAGCTTGGCTTTTTGCGGGGGCGTCCTGCCAGGGTTGCGTCTGGGCCAACAAACCGCGCAAATCCAAAACCCCGCCTTTGACCTCAGCCCGAATTGATCCCGGGCTCCATTGGAGAGTGGGAATCCCCACCGGATCGTCCCGATAATCTGGAAATAGGAGCGTCATGTCGCGAAGGGCAAATCCCTCACTGCGATTGTCATAATCGAAAGCACCGCGGGCTCGGAAAGAAGCCGGAGGAAGTTTGGCATTCTCCACCAATCGAACATCCAACAGGGTCACATCCGCCTCTCCACTTCCCCCGTGCTCCCCGGGTTCCCAGAAACCTTCGCCCAGGATCACATCTCCATCCAGCCAACGGACCGGACTCAGCCAAGGGAAGGAAAGGGTCTGCACCCAACCATCGGAGATCCGTCCACCTTCCCAGGCGACTGCGCCCTTTTTTGCCCAGGCGACCTTGTTGAGCTCAAGATTTCCTCCCGGGCCATCTGCCACCAAATGCACCTCGTCGACGGATTTGAGCCCACCCTCCCACTCGATAATTCCCTGACTTTTGACATTCACCCCTCCAAGAACACCGATTTTCGGCAGCTGCGCCTGCAGTTTCTTGATCACCACGCTGTAACCGATTTTTTGTGCGCCCTTGGCCTCATCGGTTGCCTCGGCCTGGAACTCCATCGCACCGCCCGAAAGATAGGAACCCAAATCGGGGAAGTTCTTTGAGGCAACGGAAAGATCCACTTTTCCCAGAACCACCACTCCGGGATGCGGACTTTTTTCGGCCGTAAGGGTCAGCCAGTTGACGCCCTCCTGCTGGGCCAGGATTTCGGTTTTCTCGATCTTCCAGCCCCGGTCGGAATCCAAGGATACGTCCGCCTGCAGATGAACCTGATTGGAGGGAAGTTCAACCTTGGGCAGATGAATCATCAGATCGGGGATCTGCAGGTTGGCCTCTCCACGCAAGGTTCCGCGCTGGGGCTCGTTAAAAACCCTCACCGACCCGGAGACGGTTCCCAATACTGAACTTTCAGAGGCCTGGGGAAGAATCAGGGGGGTAAACAATCCCATCGGCCACCCCTGAAACTGGATGGAGGCGGAGGAGGATTCTTTTCCTGCCGGCTTCCATCGGCCGTCCGAATTCTTTTCCACCACAATTGGATGATCCAGCGAAGCCACCACCGCATCCGAACCATCCCGGTGACGGGCCTGGAGGGACAAGGCATCCACCAATAGAACTCCATAGGAGCTGGACGGCCAGGAAACCTGAATGGCGCCGTCAACCGCGGAGAAATCCACCGGGCGCGAATGACCCGGAATTCCCGTCTCAACCTTCAGATCCCCGTGCAGCTCGGCTTGGACCCGGTCCTGGTTTTTTTTTCGGGTGTATTCAAAGGTTCCCAAGGCTGATGCCTGATCCCATTTCCAATCCGGGGTGACGATCTTGAGGATCGGGACCAAGAGTGCGGATTCCGCCCTCTTAAGATGGAGCCTCAGTCCTCCCTCCCCCGCCGGGATATTCCAATCCAGCGCGGCCTCACCCTCCAAAAGGGACACTCCACCACGATTGGCCTGCAGGTTGATTGGCGACGATTTCCAGACCCCTTTCTCGTTTTTGATTTCCGTGGAAATCCTCGCTTTCCATGGATCCGCGGTCTCCCCTGGCCAGCGCATCCCGTCGAGGCTCAATGAAGCCAACCCCCCTCCCGTTTCATGGAGATGGCCGGAATATTCAACGTGGAGCTTCGCCTGCCCAGTCGCCGGCCAGAATTTGGCTCCGGACCAAGCTTGGGCCAATCCGTCCAAACCCGCACCGCCATCCGCCAGCACCCATCCCGTACCCTTCTCCCCGTCCCACTCCCCCTGCAGTTTAGCCGTAAGATCCGTCGGCTGCCCACCATCCCACGCGCCGGCAAGGTTGGCTTCCTCAAGCTTGAACTTGCCCAACTCGCTCATGTTTCCATGAAAATCCACCGAGGCGGAATCGATCCGCAGGCTCCCTCCGATGAGCGGTCCGGAAGCGTTCATCGCACGGCTGTCCAAACGCCCGGTCAGCTCAACTCGGGTGCCCCGGATCTGTGCCTGGCCGATGGCGGAAAGTTGCCCCCCCTGCACTTTCAGCTGATTCGGCGAAACCAGCCATGGCGCAAGGGCCGCCAACTCCAGCCCACGCAGAGCCCAGTCCAGCGCCGCCGGGTCATCGGTGGTTACCTGCTTTCCGGCAAATCGAAACAAGGTCGGACGACTTAAAGCAAGGGTCATATCCTGGGACTGCCCCTGGATCCCGAGGGAAGACTGCAGACTTTCCCATCGGAATATTTTTTCCTTCGCCGCCCACGAACCCGTGCTGGCAAAGCTAAAATCCGATGGCCGTCGCGGCCAGCCAGGGCCAACAGCCGGTGTCATCTGAATCCCGTGGCCCACCAAAGCAATGGAGCCGGCGACCGCCTGATTTTCACCACCGTTCAGATTGACCGTCCCACCCAGGGTTCCACCCAGCGCCTTGATTCCCCGCGATTGAAAAAGAATCCCAAAGCCACCGAGCCCAAGTGGTTCGAGATTCGCGCCCAGCCTCCAACCTCCTGATTTTTCCACTTCACCGTTGATACGGATCACCACCGGCGCCACTCCAACCCCTTGCCAGGTGGTGCGCAACTCCCGCAAGGTCCAGTCCCCCGCCGGGGAAAGCAGGGCCTCTCCCCGAGTCTCCAAACGGCACGGAACCACCATCTCCAAAGGGGAAAAATCCTCCACCTTGCCGACCTCCGCGATCAAGGAGAGATCCCACCTGTCGCCGCCACCCGCCCCGGGACTCTTTTGGGCGGACCAGGAGGTTTCGCCTCCAATCTCCTGCCGCCCCGGACCGCTCCAACTTAAACGAGCGACTTTTCCGCTCACCAGGGTGGGTGTTCGCCCATCCCAACCCCGGGCTTCTGCCGCCACCCCTCCCAGGATCCACGCACCCTGATCCATTCTCAATCTGCCTTCGGTGATCTGCAGGGATGCCTCCTGAAGTTTTAAGGGAAGTTTCCAAGATCCTGAGGACTTGGGTGGCCGGCTTTCGCCCAATTCCAGATCGATCAGCCCGAGCTTCATCTGTAACCGCTTGATTTCGATGACTCCGGCAAGCAGGGAGCCTGGACTGATCTCCAACACCGCAGAATCAAGGGCCAGACGCGACTTTTCAGGATTTACGGCCTCCAAGTGACGAATCTCCGCTTTTCCCGTGAAGGTGATGCGGGCGGACTCGGCCTTGGCCTTCCAACCGATGAGGCGGGCTCCCACCGGCAGGGTGATCCCACAAAATACCGCAGGCTCAAAGACCAGGGTCGTCAAGACCCCAAAAAACGCAACCAAGACGGTTAAGACTTTCTTTCCTGTTTTTGCCATATCCAAGACCCCATAGGATGCCCCGCCCCAACACCCAACGGCAACTCCGACAATGTCTCGTTCTGTTGTAACCCATGTTCTAAGGTGCTCGTATGAACGCGTGGAAGGGCGCCCAACGTTTTACCCTCAAGCCACTCCATGCCCCGCAAGGCTTTCTAAGCCGGATCTTTGAGGCGACTCCCAAGGGGGATTCGCGACGCTACATCCTGAAAATCGGCCCTGACCAGCCCCTTGCAAGGACCTTCTCCCGCAAGGTCCGGGCCTTTCAGCGGGAGTCTGCCGTTTACCGGCTTTTAAAAAACCATGCCTCCCTGCCCGTTCCCCGCTGTTTCGCTTCGGTGGCCACCTCGGGTGGATCCGACGGTCTGATTTTGATGGAAAGAACATATCCGGCCCGGGCGGGTGACCAAATCCAAGGCCTGTCTTTCCGCCAGTTGGCTTCCGCCATTCGCTCCGTGGGCAAGATCCATGCCCGTTTCTGGAACCAACCCGCCCTGCTAAAAAACAGGTTCCTCCCCCTGCACCGATATAACCTTGCGCACCAAATCAAACATTCGGTTCCCATCTTTCTACGGAATTGCCGGTCTTGGCTTTCCAATCCGGAGGCCGAAAAGGTGTCCCACCTTCCGAGAATCATCGGGCCTGCGCTTCGACAGGCAAAGAAAAGCCCGGTCACTCTCGTTCATGGCGATCTGCGGGCCGATAATCTCCTGTTTTCCGGCCAGCAAGCCATTCTTCTGGATTGGCAGATGGCCACACGCGGCATGGGAGCCTTCGATTTGGCCCGCCTCATCGGAGGTAGCCGTTCCGGGGACCTCTCTGCCGGGAACCAACACCGTTTGGTGATCATTTGGCATCGGACCCTGCTTCGGCACGGGGTGCGGGGCTATTCTGCCGAGGCCGCCTGGCGGGATTACCTTCATGGCGTGAGGCTGAGCCTGTCGATTCCCCTGACCAATGCTGTCCAGTTGGCCCGATTCTCCCCGCGAGGTCGAAAGATATCCAGACGGATGGTTCGCCGATTTTTGGGAAATGGCCTCCGTCTGGGCCTGGTTTAGCTTTTCAGAAGAAACCGGGCGGCCTCGTTCACGTCCTTGTCGCCCCGCCCGGAAAGATTCACCAAAAGAATCTGTTCCTTTTTCAATTTAGGGGCCTCCTTCATGGCAAAGGCCACCGCGTGCGCCGTCTCCAAAGCCGGCAAGATTCCCTCCACCTTTCCCAGTTTGGAAAAGGCATCCAAGGCCTCGTCATCGGTGGCGTAGGTGTATTCCGCACGACCGATCTCCCGCAGATGGCAGTGTTCCGGCCCCACCGCGGCGTAATCCAAACCGGCGGACACGTCGGAGTTCTGCAAAAGAAAGGATTTGGATCCCTGGAGCACCCCAAGTTTTCCGCCCTGGAAACGGGCGGCGTGCCGCCCCGGCTTAATGCCCTCGCCCCCGGCCTCCACCCCCACCAAACGGACTTTCGGTTCATCGAGAAACGCGTAAAAGATGCCGATGGCGTTGCTACCGCCCCCCACGCATGCACAGATCACGTCCGGGAGTTTTCCCTCCCGATCCATCAGCTGGGTCCGGGCCTCCTCCCCGATCACCCGGTGAAACTCCCTTACCATGTAGGGATACGGATGGGCCCCATAAGCGGTGCCGAGAACGTAATGGGTGGTCCGGACGTTGGTCACCCAGTCACGCATCGCCTCGTTGACCGCTTCCTTGAGTGTTTTTTGTCCCGCCGTCACTCCAACCACCCGGGCCCCCAGCATGCGCATGCGGGTCACGTTCAGCGCCTGACGCCGCATGTCCTCCTCCCCCATGTAAATAACGCATTCCATCCCATACCGGGCCGCCATGGTGGCGGTGGCCACACCGTGCTGCCCGGCTCCCGTCTCCGCAATGATCCTCTTTTTTCCCATCCGACGCGCCAGCAAGACCTGGCCGAGGGCATTGTTGATTTTATGGGCACCGGTATGGAGCAAGTCCTCCCGTTTGAGATAAATTTTGGCACCCCCACAATGTTGGGTGAGCCGCTCGGCAAAATAAAGTGGGGTGGGACGACCGGTGAAGTCACGCCGCATCTCCTTGAGCTCCCGCTGAAATTCGGGATCCTTCCGGGCTTTGGCAAACTCCGCCGCCAACTCCTCCAGGGGAGCCACTAGGGTCTCCGGAACGTACCTGCCTCCGAACTCCCCGAAATGACCCGAGGCGTCCGGTCCCTCCGGCAAGACGGTGGTTTTGTTCATCAGCCCAGTGTAACCCAAAAAATGAAGAATAGGTAGGCCGCTTCTGGCAAAGGGGTGCCGCCATTTGCCCAACGATCCCAACACCACCCTGCCCCAAAAACACCCCAGGTCTGGGGCCCCGGCACTGGGAGTCCCTTGGGGGCAATCTTTAGCTTTTTTTTCTCAAGCGGCTGAGGGCCGCTGCCGGATCTCCGTCGCGCATCAGGGATTCCCCAATCAGGAAGCAATGGATTCCCTGCTCCACCACATATTTGACATCCTCTTTCGTTCGGATCCCGCTCTCACTGATTCCCAGACAGTCGGCGGGGATTTCCGGGGCCAGTTCCTCCGTGGTTTTGAGGTTCACCTCGAAGGTGCGCAAGTTGCGATTGTTGATCCCAATGATATCCGCCCCGATTTCCAAAGCCCGATCCATCTCCCGCAGATCGTGGACTTCCACCAGGACATCCGACTGCAGGGTCCGGCCCAACTCGTACAATTTCTTCAGCTCCTCGTCGCTCAAAGCCGCCACAATCAGAAGAAAAGCGTCCGCACCACTGGCGACACTCTCGTAGACCTGGGCCTCGGTCAGGATAAAGTCCTTCCGCAGGACCGGAATCTTCACTTCCTCCCTCACCTTGAGCAAATCCCCGAGGCTTCCCTTGAAATATTCACAGTCCGTCAGGACGGAGACCGCACCGGCACCGCCTTTTTCGTACAGCTTCGCCTGGGAGACCGGATTGTAGGTCCCGGCAATGTTCCCGGCGGTGGGAGAGGCGGCTTTGCACTCAGCAATGACGGTGATCACCCCGGGTTGATACAGATTCCTGCGGAATCCGCGAAATTCGTCCCGCTGTAGGGCTTGTCGGCGCAACTCGCTTTTTTTGACTTCGATCGCCTCCGCCTCTTTTCGCTTGTTGGCCAAAATGGCCTCCAACCGGTCCCCACCACGGCTCATTCCTCGTCCTCCTCGATCGGCCCAGAACGCTTTTTCCCCTTGAGGAATGCGTTGAGGAACGGGTCGATCTGCCCATCCAAAACCGCCTGGGTATCGCTGGTCTGTTCGCCCGTCCGCAAATCCTTGACCATCTGGTAAGGCTGCAGGACGTAGGACCGGATCTGGTGTCCCCAGCCGATCTGCCCTTTGGCGGCATAGTTTTGCTCCTGCTCCGCCTTCTTTTTATCCAGCTCCAGCTGCCGGATGCGGGCCGCCAACACCTTCATCGCGGTGGCCCGATTTTTGATCTGGGAGCGTTCGTTTTGGCAGGTGACGACCAACCCTGTCGGAAAATGGGTGATCCGCACCGCCGAATCCGTGGTGTTCACACCCTGCCCCCCGTGTCCCCCCGCCCGGAAGACATCCACGCGGATGTCCTTCTCCGGAATGGCAATCTCCTGCTCTTCATCGGGCTCCGGAACGATTTCCGCCGAGGCGAAGGAGGTCTGCCTTTTGCCCTGGGCATTGAAGGGGGAGATGCGCACCAACCGGTGAACCCCTCGTTCCGCCTTCAGGTAGCCGTAGGCGTTTTCCCCGATGATCCGTAGCATCGCGTTTTTGATCCCCGCCTCTTCCCCGGAAAGAATGTCAAGCACCTCCACTTTGTAGCCTCTTCGCTCCGCCCACCTTTGGTACATCCGCATAAGAATGTTGGCCCAATCACATGCCTCCGTGCCTCCGGCGCCGGCGTTTAAACTTAAAATCGCATTCCGCCGGTCATCCGGCTGGGAGAGGATGAATTGCACCTCCGTCTGGTCGAGCAACTCCAGGGCGCGGGCCACCTCCTTGGCGTAATCCGAAATCGCCGTCGCGCTTCCGTCCTCCTCGGCCAACTCCTGGTGAACGGGAAGGTCGGCAATCTTTCTCTCCAGCTCCCCCATTTGTTCCAATTTCTTGCGGATCACGTTGGCCTCCGCCGCGACTTTCTGGGCCTTGCTGGAGTCGTTCCAGAAATCGGGCGCGGACATCCGCGCCTCCAGATCCCTCAGCTGCCCTTCAAGTTTGGCCGGGTCAAAGAAACCTCCGTAATTCCCGCAGGCGGGAATCCACGGAGGAGAGATCGATCGTTTCAGCCGGCGAATTCATAGCGCACGAGATTGCCCTGCCTTGGGTAAGGGCTCAAGCGACATCCCGGGTCCGAATCAGCCCCAACACGACGAGACCGCAAGACACCCACACCGGCCAATCCCCCCATCGGGTGTAACGGGTGGGTTGAGACCGGGTCAGCTCGATCTCTCCCAGCACAAACCCCGGCTCCCGCACGGAGCCCGTTTCAGGATTTCGCAATTCGGAAAGGATGGCTCCCCGGGGGCTGACCAGAGCGGTTACCCCGTCGTTCGTCGCCCTCAACAGGGGCAGACGGGTCTCAATCGCGCGTAAACGAGCATTTTCCAAATGCTGCCTCGACCCGGCCGAACTGCCAAACCAGGCATCGTTCGTCAGGTTGACGAGCAAGTCGGGCATTTTTTGCGCCGCCTTCCGGACCACCGAAGGAACGGAGTCCTCAAAGCAAATCAGCGGGGCAACCTTCACCCCTCTCCCCTCCAACTCCAGGATCGCCGTTGAACGCCCCGCGGTGAGATCCCCGCCCGGGGGAACAAACTTTCGCAACCAGGGCAAGAACCCGGCCAACGGCACGTATTCCCCCATGATCACGAGATGGGTTTTATCGTAAATCTCTGGGGACCGGCCTTCGGGTCCGGTGAAGAGAAGAGCCGAGTTGAAAGTCTCGGTCCCACGAATGTCCAAGGAACCGGTGAGGAGCGATCGGGCCCCCAAGCGGCGGGCGCTTTGGATCGCCTTTTGGAACTCCGGCTCCTCCCGCCAGCCGGTGCCAGCCAGACTCTCCGGCCAGACCAGTAGGTCGACCGGGTTTCTTCCGGTCAGGGCGATTTCGGACCAGCGGATCAGTTCATGGGCCACTCGCGCCATCTTTGCGGATCTCCAGGGATCCTGGGGAACCGCGGGTTGGATGGCCGCATAAGTCAGCTGGGTAAAAGCGGCGGGGCTTGGATAAAGAAGCGACCGGGCGCCGTAAACCATGGTCAATCCCAAAACAAAAACCCCGGCGGTAAAGTCCCAACGCGGCCTCCATTTTTGGCGGCCGCGGATTTCCAATTCAAACCGTCGCAAGGTCAGGGCCAGGGTCAAAGACCCCATGACCACCACCCACGAAACCAACAGGGCTCCGCCCAAATCGGCGATTTGCGCCAACACCAGAAGTTTTCCCTGCGAAACCCCGACCGTGTTCCAGCCAAAACCGCTGAAAACCGTGCCCCGTAGCCACTCGGTCATGATCCAGGCCGACGCGCCCACCCCCGCATGGAGAATGTTGCCATGGCTGGTCATGGATGTGGACGATTGACCCGCCATTCGGACCCAGATAACGAACCACAGCGCGGGATAGATGGCCATGTAGGCACAAAGAACGATCCAACCGGCGATGGTCACCGTGGTCAGCCAGCTGAAAGTGGTCAAAAAATGCGTCACCCCGGCAAACCCACCAAGCAGAAAGGCCTTTTGCAGCGTGGGTTTTTGTCGTTGGCCGTAGAGGGCCAGCGGAATCAAAGCCAGCCATCCTGCCAATGGCTGGCTGAACGGGGCGAATCCCATGGTGAGCCCCAAACCGGTCAGACCGGCACAGAGCCAACCGGAGGTGGGAATGCCAAACATATCCTTTTTTCGTTCCCCGCGGGTACCGAGTCAACGTCCGCTCAAGCTTGTCGGAAAGGGGGCCCTGCCCTTACCTCAAGAAATGGTTCCCACCCGGCTTCGCGAGGCACTTTGGAGATTTTTTCTCATCTGGGCGGGTGTTGGGCTTTTGGCGGTCACCTTTCGCCTGACCCCATCTTGGGCCCACTCCCTACCCCTTCCCCGGATCCTCGGCTCATTCGTCTCTCTCTGCCTTCGATACGGGGACTTTGTCTCCATGATCTTGGCGGCCAGCCACGTCTACTTTTCCGCGGTCGACCGCCTGGGGCTGAAACGAGCCCGGATCACGGCCGGCGTGATCCTGGTTTCCTCCGCAGCCCTGGAAACTTTCGGCACGCTCACCGGGATTCCCTTTGGATCCTACCACTACACGGACGCCTTCGGCCCCCGAATGGCCGGAGTCCTGCCGTTGGCCATTCCGCTGGCCTGGTTTGCCGTGGTGGCCGGAGCGAACCTCAGTCTTAGCCAATATTGGCTTAACTCTTCCCGCGCTCCGGTTGCCATTGCCACCGGGGCTGTCGCCCTGCTCTTTGATTTTCTGATGGAACCTTTTGCCTACGCCATCCGCGGTTACTGGATTTGGGCGGGCCAGGTGGTTCCTCCACAAAACTATTTTTCCTGGTTCATTTTCAGCGCCCTGCTCGCCTGGATCACCCCGGTCTATGCCAAACCCGCCATCCAGGCGGATCCGCGTCCCGCCATCACGCTGGGCATCATGACAGGTCTCTTTATCGCCGCCCGCATCGCCCACGGCATCTAACCCCGGTCGCCCGGCCTAGGCCGTTCCGGTGCGGACTTTCCACCAGATTCCCAAAGCCCGTCCCAGTTTACTGCCCAACGAGAGGGCATGACGCCGCGAAAACACCTCACCCCCGGAGGCCTCGATGGGATCCAGAATTCCCGCGTACAGCCCCCGCATCAGCCAGGTGGCCAACTGCGGACCCCCTTGTGGAAGTCGCCGGATTCCCGGCTCAGCCAAGACATACTGCTTCCTTGCTCTGCCGATCTGAAACTCCATGAACTCCCCCCATCGTCCCGAGGGTCTTCCGGCCAACAGCTCCTCCCGGCACACCCCATATTTCCGCAGTTCATCCGCCGGCAGATAGATCCGCCTGGCGCGGGCATCCTCGGCCACATCCCGCAGAATGTTCGTCAGCTGCATTCCCCGCCCCAAATCCACGGCCCGCGGCTCCGCCCCCTCATCCTCCAACCCGAAGACCCTCATCATCATCAAACCCACCGTTCCGGCCACACGGTAACAATAAAGGTCCAACTCCTCCCAACTCTGCAATTCCACCTCCCCCACATCCCCGGCCACACCGTGAGTCAGATCTTCAAACCAACGCCGTTGCAGCTTCCTCCGGCGGACGGTATCGCGGAAAGCGGGCATCCACTCCTCGCCCACCCGATCTCCCCCGCTGCCAAAGGCCTTATCGAGGACTTGCCGGGCAACTCCCGCTTCCACCGATTTGCCCTGGGCCGCCGCCTGATCCACCACGTCATCAATGGAACGGCAACAGGCATAGACAGCGTAACTGTCCAGGCGAACCTGGCGGGGAAGGACGTGGGAGGCAAAATAGAAGGTCTTGGCATGCACCCCGGTAACCTTCCGGGCGGCGGCAAAGGAATCCTGCAAAGGGACGGATCGGAAATCGCCCAAAGGCCTACACACTCACCCGCACCGATTGCCGGACCCACTGGATGGCTTGGGATATCGCTTCCTGTTCCTGCGGTTGCAGATGGGAGCGGGACAACCGGTCCTTAGCCTCTTGGAATAGCCGGGCACAACGATCCTGCATGGCCGCCAAGGCCCCGGATTTTCTCAGGAGATCCTGCACCTTGGAAATGGAGGCATCGTTCCGGGTGGAGGCATGGAGGCACATCTGGAGAAAAGAGCGGTCCGTCTCCCCCAAGCGGTCGTAAGCCTCGCGCACCAATAGGGTCTTTTTACCCTCCAAAAGATCCGTGGGCAGAAGCTGATCCCGTCCGTCGAGATGGGAGAACTCCATCAGGTCATTCTGAATCTGGAATGCGAGGCCCAAAGGCTCCATCACCGCGGCTAAATCCTCCGCCTTCTCGCCAGGGGCCCCGGCCAAAATGGCCGCCAAGACACAGGGAGCCTCAAAGGTGTATCGGGTTGTTTTGAGAAAATAGGTCCGTTCGATATCCTCTTTGGAAACGCGACTGATGTCGCGCGATCCCAACAGGATATCGAAGATCTCACCCACCCCGGTATCCGTAACGTAGGAGAGAAACTTTTTCAGGGCTTGCGACTCTGCCTGTTCGCCAAAAGAGCCCTGCTGCAGGGTCTCCATGGCCAAGGCAAAGAGAAGGTCTCCAACCACCAGCGCCACCCCCTGGCCTGTGCGCTCCGCATCGCTCAACCGCCCTTGGCGCTCCTCCACCATTTTATGGAAGGTGGGCAATCCCCGCCTTTTTTCCGAACGGTCGATCAAGTCGTCATGCACCAGGACAAAAGCATGGAGAAGCTCCAGCGCTATGGCCGCTTGGAGCAGGGATGTGTCCTTGACGTCCCTACGCCCCCCCAACGCACGGTAGGCCGAAAGAAAAAGAAGGGGGCGGATGCGCTTGCCTTTTCGGCCGACGTACTCGCACATGTCGAAATAGATCGCCTCAAAAAGTTCCCCGTAATCGTACCTCTCCCGCTGACGATGGAAAAAAGCCTGCAGCTCATGCTCCAAAAGCCCGGGCACCTGCTCCATGGAATTGGGGAAGACTTCGGTTTTCATGGAAACAATCTCGCGATGAAAGGGAGTGCGCGACAAACAGAAAAGGGGGAGTTATTCATATCGTGTACTCACTGCCTTGGGGGCGCTGCGATTTGGAAACAATT
>RHAF01000101.1 GCA_010028775.1 Verrucomicrobiota bacterium
AGAGCGGTAGGCGTAGTAGTGCCCGTCGACCAGGACCAGGCTCATTTGTGGGTGGGCTTGGCTTCGGGATTGGCGGCGGGAGTGGCATCCGCGGGGAGAATGCGCCACTCCATTCTCGGTCCTTTGACCACCTCGATCCGGAGACGGATGCGCCCGGTCTGGCCCTTGAGGGATTTTTCCGCCGAAGTGAGCAGCCGGTGGGCTCTTTCCTGGGCGGTTTCCCAGGCGTCGTTGCCCGGTTCAGTTCGTCCGATGAGCTCGAGAGTCGAGGTCGAATCCAGTCCCGCCAGCACGGGGGCGAGGGAGCCGAACGTGTTGAAGCCTTCGTTGCCGGCGGGCAGCCCCACTCCGGGAAGGATACGGACGGCGGTGGGGCTTTTTTCCACGGCGGCCCAGGCGGGGAGTTTGGCTTGGCCGATTTTTTCCATCAGGGTGGCGACGGCGAGGTTCTCCTTGGGTTTTTCCTGGGACGATGCAGGACTCGGGCTTTTGCCTTTGTCCTCCTGGGCTCGGGCGGTGGCGGTCTCCAGTTTTTTTCGGGTGTTTTCCAGCTCTGTCTTTCGCTGAAGGTAGGCGGAGCGGATTTGGTCGGTCGAGGCGGACAGGGTCTGCAGGCGGTGGAGCACTTGCCGGAGATCCTCGCGCGATTCCGCCAGATCGGTGGCCCACTGCCTTTCCCGCATGATCCAGCCGGAGGCCAGCAGGGCGGCCAGGGTGACCATGACCACGGCGATGACCCGGTCCCGAGGCGGACGGAACTTGGGGGAGGCCGGGGTTTCCATCCGCAAAGGCTATGGTTGATGACAAACTTCCTCAAGTCGGGTGGTGCGCCGGCCTTGCCTCGGCCTCCGTGCGGATTCATTCTTTTGATTCCATGAGGTGGCTGAAAATTTTGGGGTGGACGGCTTGGTGGGGCCTTGGAGCGCTGGCCCGCGCGGAGGAGGAAAAACCGTTTTTGTACTCTCCCGTGACGGAGGTGCCGGAGTGGCGGCTTTTGGAGTCTTATCAAGGTACCATCACCCGGGCCCAGTTTGAGGACCGTTGGAGAAGGATCTTTGATCCGTCCGGGGTGTTGGTGCGCTATCTCAACCTGAACGACGAGGGGGTGGAGGTTTTTCGGGATACCGCCAAGACCCAGTCTCTTTTTCATCTGCGTTTTGCCCCGGGGGAGGGTCGCGAGGAAAAAGCGCTTTCGGCCACCTCCTGGTCGTCCGAAAAACCCCTCTTGGGGCAAGTGATCTGCCTCGACCCCGGTCATATTGGTGGCGACTGGGCGGATGTGGAGGAGAGAACGTTTCGGATCGGGCGGGATCGTCCCGTGGTCGAGGGGGAGCTGAATCTGAAAACCTGTCGTCTTTTGGAGGAGCGGTTGAAGCAGGCCGGGGCCCAGGTGGTCTGGACCCATCAGGGCTTCGAGCCCACCACCCGGCTGCGCCCGGCGGATCTTTATCCCGAGGCCATCCAGTACATGTTGCAGGACGTCAAAAGCCGCCGCTTCCCCTCCTATTCCGCCAATGGGCTGATCCGCTGGAATGCCGAACTCCTCTTTTACCGTACGGCCGAGATCCAGGCCCGCGCCAGAAAGGTCAACGAGGAGTTGCGGCCCGATCTCACCCTCTGTCTTCATTACAACGCCGCCCCTTGGGGCCGGCCGGGGCGGGCTTCCCTGGCCTCGGCCAACCGGGTGGTCCTCTTTGCCCACGGCTCCTATACGGCGGATGAGTTGGCCTTCGACGATCAGAAATTCCATCTCTTTCAAAAACTGCTGGAGAACTCCAATCCGCAGGAGTTGGAGATCGGGGCGGCCATCGGCAGGCAGTTCAGGGAGAAGTGGGGTGTTCCGCCGGAGGATTGCGGAAATTCGGGCTATGCCCATGCGACCGGGGCCAGCCCCTACCTCTGGTATCGGAACCTGATCGCCAATCGTCTTTTTCACGGGCCGGTGATCTTTGTCGAGGGGCCCTACATGAACGACCGGACCAGCTACTCCTGGATTCAGGCGGGGGAGTATGAGGGGACGAGGCTGATCGGGGGGAAGATGCGCGAGAATATTTTTCGCGAGTATGCCGATCGGGTGGCCGATGGGGTGATCGGCCTGTTTCGGGAGCGGCAAAAGCGTTCGCCGGCATTCACAAATTATTCTCCCTGAAGGTCGGTTCCCGCTTGCGGGGGTGCGAAAGGATGTCAGTCATGAGACATGAGAACAAACATCCTTCCGATGGCATTGGCTCTTTTTCCCGCCTTGGCCATGGCGGATCTTCGTCTTCCCCCCAAGCCCACCATGATGGAAAAACTTGGGCGTGGCGTGGCCAACGTCACGTTGGCGGTCTCCGAGCTTTTTGATTCACCGTACATGGCCACTCAGGAAGGGGGCGGAACCTACGGGGACACTTTCGGATTCACGCAGGGTCTCTCCCGCATGGTCATGGACACCGGTGTGGGTGCCTTGGAAATTGCCACCTTCATGATCCCCACCAAATCCATGAAGATGCCGGCGCATGACACCGGTCAGGTGGAGCCTTATCCCCCGGCCGACCTGAAAGACAACTGGTACTGAAGCGTTCGCCTGACGCCGGCGTGGAGCCGGTGGAGCTGGATATCACGGAGCTGGCCTACGGGGGCGATGGGGTCGCGCGGCACGATGGGCAGGTGATTTTCGTTCCCTTCACCCTTCCGGGGGAGCGGGTTCGTGCGATTCTCGCCCTCAAACGGATTGGGAAAATCGCGGCTCCGGTCCTGCGTCCGCCTCTCACCGGACCGGACTATGGCTATCGGAACCGCATCACCGTCCACAATCGGGACGGCAAGATCGGCTTTCTCGGCACGGATGGTCGCACCCTGGTTGATGTGAAGCGCTGCCTGTTGGCGGCGGATGATGTGAACGCCAAGTTGGAGGTTTTGCGCTCTCGGCCGCGACCCAGGCCGCACTACTCCGTCCGCGCCGACGAGGTGCGGGGCGAGGCTTTTTACCAATCGAACCGTCCTCTTGGACCTGCCTTGAAGAAGTTGGTGTCCGAATCCATTCCCTCCGGCGTGCAGTCCGTTCTGGAGGGGTATGCGGGTACGGGGTTTTTCACCGGGGCCATCGGAGCCAGGGGAATCCGGGTGGTGGCGGTCGAGTCGGGTCAGGCGGCGGCGGAAGTTTTTCGCAAGGAGGTTCCCAACGCGGAGTTGGTCGAAGCCCGTTTCGAGGACGGATTGGAGGAGGCCATGGGCAAAATCGGGGAGGGACCGTCCGTCTGCCTGCTCAATCCGCCTCGGGGCGGATTGAGTCCGGACGCCCGCCGGCTGATGGCCCGGGCGCTGCCGTTTCAGGGGATTCTGTATCTTTCCTGTGATCCGCCTGCGCTGGCGAGGGATCTCCTGGCCCTGGCCGGATGTTGGAAGGCGGAGTGGTTTCAGCCGGTCGATCTTTTCCCCCGGACGGCTCATGTGGAGTGTCTGGCTTGGTTGTCCCCAGTAAGTTCACCGGCGGGATCGGCGGGTCATTGACGCCACTTTCTCTGCGAGTAGCAAGGAGTGGGTGATGAAACGAAACTTGGGAATGCTTTCGTTGATCGGAATCTTGGGGCTATCCGTGCAAGCGGCTCCCCCCAGCGACTACTTTACCCCTCCTGAAACCATGTATGCCTTTGCGGATTTTTGGATTGTTCGTCCTTTGGACCTGGCGGTTTTGCCGATCACTTCCCTGACCTGGGTGGCCAGCCTGCCGGTGACGGCGGCCAACGGGACCCAGGATCAGTCCTACGACCTGTTCATCAAAAACACCTCGGAGCACATGATGACTCGTCCCTTGGGTAGTTATTTTGAGTGGGAAAACCGGGATCAAAGCCGGCCGGTGGTCATTCAGTTCAAGGACAGCTATGCCATGGCGGACCTGACCCCCCAGCAGGAACGGAAATATCGCAATGCCCTCAAGGATCATCAGGCGAGGGTGGAGGCGATTGAGCGGGAGTCCTCTCTGCCGGAGACGGACCGGGAGGAGCTGGTGGCGGCCGAGGAGCGCCGCTGGGAGAGCATCGTCCGGGTTTTGCTTTCGCTTTAGG
>RHAF01000102.1 GCA_010028775.1 Verrucomicrobiota bacterium
GTCATCCGGAAATGCGGGAGTGATCACCGTCAGGGCCGGAACATTGGCGTACCAGTTTTCCGGGGTGTGGGAGTGGGTTGCCCCCACCTGCAGACCGGCTCCCGAGGAACCGCGAAAGACAATTGGAATGGAATACTGCCCCCCGCTCATGTAACGGATCGCCCCGGCGTTGTTCACGATCTGGTCGTAGGCCACCATGGAAAAACTCCACGTCATGAACTCCACCACCGGGCGCAGACCCTCCATCGCCGCCCCCACGCCCAAACCGGCGAAGCCCGACTCGCTGATCGGGGTGTCGATCACCCGCTTGGGGCCGAATTTCTGCAGCAGACCGGAACTGACCTTATAGGCCCCCTGGTACTCGGCGACCTCCTCCCCCATGAGGAACACGCGCTCGTCCCGCTCCATCTCCTCGCTCAACGCCTGGTTGAGCGCTTCCCGCATGGTGATCACCGCCATGGCTAGTTTCCGACCGGCGGACGGAACTCCGCAATCTGGTCCTCGGGGGCAAAAATATCCTCGAACACCGTAGCCACCTCGGGCTCGGGGGACGATTCGGCAAAGGCCACGGCATCGTCTGCCTCGGCCACACACTGGCGTTCGATCTCCTCGTACTCCGCTTCGGTCAACGCCTTCTCCTTGTAAAGCCTCTCCTTGTAGAGCGAGATCGGCTCGGACTCCTTCTTCCTCTCCGCGATCTCCTCCTTGGTCCGGTAGTTGCCCGGATCAGACATCGAGTGACCCCGGTACCGGTAGGTCTTGATCTCCACCAGGGAGGGGAGGCTCTCCGTCCGGGCGAGTTGCACCGCATCCCACATCTTCTCCCGCACATCATCCAGATCGGAGCCGTTGGCCGTAATACCGGCCATGTCATATCCGTCCGCCCGCTTGACCAGGGGATATCCGGCGGAGCTGCGGGACTGGCTGGTGCCCATCGCATACTCGTTGTTCTCAATGACGTAGATTACCGGGAGTTTCCAAAGGGCGGCCAGGTTGAGGGCCTCGTGGAAGGCGCCCTGGTTCACCGCCCCATCTCCCAGGTAGCAAACCGTCACCGCACCGGTGTGATTGTACTTTTGTGCAAAGGCGATGCCCGCCGCCAACGGCGTCTGTCCGCCGACAATTCCGTGCCCGCCGTGAAAATGCTTTTCCTTGCTGAAAAAGTGCATCGAACCGCCCTTGCCCCGCGAGCATCCGGTGATTTTTCCAAACAGCTCCGCCATGCACTCCCTCGAGGTCATTCCCCGGGCCAAGGCGTGGCCGTGGTCCCGGTAGGCGGTGATCACCGCGTCGTTCGGATGGAGGGTGGAGATTGTTCCCACCGCCACCGCTTCCTGCCCGATATACAGGTGGCAGAAACCCTTGATCTTGGCCTGCATGAAGGCCTGCGCGGCTTTTTGCTCAAAGCGCCGGATCAAAACCATCTTGCGCAGAAGGTCCACCCGTTCCGGGGGTGTGAGGATGGGTAGAACGGCCGGTGATTTTCCCGGCTTCTCTTTCGACCGAACCTTTTTCGCTCCTGTCGATCCCACTGGGTTTTGCTCCTTGGATGAATTTTGGTTACGAGACCAAAAGGGAATATGCCCGACCCACTGCAATTATCAATTCCTAGTTCGAACCGGTTATAACTCTTGGGCATCAAAGAGATCCGGCATCAGTTCCCTCCCCCACCTCCAGGCCCGGGGCATGGCTTGATAACCAATATGCCCTTGGGGCACCTCCCGATAGTGGGCACCCCCCCAAGCCCCGGCCAACGATCTCAACTTCTCTGGTGGGGAGATGGAGTCATGCCCCCCACCCACGATCAGGATTTTGGAGGGCGGAATCTTGGGGAGCACGTGGGAGGGACAGACCAAAGGCAACAATCGCTCCGCCCGGGCACGATCCAACCCCCTCTGCTCCATCTGACGGCGCAAAACCCAGCCACCCTCGGAATCCCAGATCGCCGTGGCCACATCCGGAATCGGTTGCACCAACCATGCGCAGGCCAATCCCGGTTCATGACAAACGGTCAAAGCAGAAACCCATCCCCCCAGACTCATGCCCCATAATCCGACCTGCGGTGCACCCGCCTGCTTCAACATCCGCACCACCATACGCGTCTCGCTCACCGCCTGCCGGATCGCCTCGGCGCTCCGGATTAGATTCCCCCCGAAAACCAACTCCCCGCTCCAGGTCCCTTTGGGGCGACGACGAAAATGGTAAGGCAGATCATAAAAGACAGCCGTCCAACCCAATCGGTTCAGTACCGAAGCCCAATGGGCATACCCCACGTCACTGGCCGAGAAAAGCGAATGCAACATCACCATGGCGGGAGATTTCAATCCCTTGGGCCCGGGCCATACACGCAGATGGACCCGATTGTTTTCTTTTCGGTCGCAAACCATGAAGGATGGAAAATCCAGTCTCCCCTCCTTCAATCCGCCCGGGATGTGCTCCGGAACCCAGAAGAATTCCTCCGGCCCCTTGGGAAGCCACTCATCCACATAACGGTCCCACTCCTGCGGTCCGTGTCTTCCCGCCCGACCCAGCAACTGCCACAACCCTATCCCGAAAAACGCCGCCGAGTCGGTCAGCCGCGATAGCGCCCGGTGAAACCATCCGATTATCTTCCGGCTTTCCATCGCTCCTGCGGGGTTCTGGGCAGAACCACCCCCTCCAAAGCATGCCTCTCCTTCACCTCGGCAAAAAGACCCCTCATCTGCTCCGCCAAACTCTCCGTCCAAGCCGTTCGATCCTCTTTTGACTTCGGCGAAGACATGGGTTTTCCCACCGCCACCACTACCCTTGGTTTCCTCACCCAGTTGGCGCCGACGTACAGCTGGTCGCTCCCCACGATCACCGCGGGTCGCACCGGACATTGCGATTTTGCGGCCAAAAGCCAAACCCCTTCGGTCAATTTGGATCCCCCTAGAACTGAAGTCGCTCCCGCCCGCAATCCCCCTTCCGGAAATACACCCACAATCCTTCCCCGTCGCAACCGCTCCAAAGCTGTCTTCAAGGCCGTGGTATCGGCCTGACGGCGGCCCACCGGAATCACGTTGATGCCCCGCATGAGAAAACCAAACCACGACGGCCGGAACAGCTCCCGCATCGCCAAAAAATCGATCGGGCGATGAAATGCCCCGGCAATCAAAGGCGGATCAAAGTGGCTTAGATGGTTGCTCGCCAAAATCCAAGGGCCCGCGGGCACCTCTTCGGTTCCCCGGGTCTCGATACGGCAGACGGCGGAAAAGATTCCACGGAACGAATTGACCACCGTCCAGTAAGGCAGATCGTGCATTGCCTCTTTCTATCTGATCCCGACAAAGAACCCGAGAAATACTGAATACCCAGCCACCAGCACGGCCCGTTAAGGATAACGGACCCTACCAAGCTTGAATGATGAGTCCCGTGCTGCCGGTAGGGGCGGTTGTCCCAACCGCCCGTGCTGATTGTTCTAGCTAACTGATCCCAAAACAAAAACCCCCGGGACCCAATGACGGGTCCCAGGGGTTTTGTTGAAGAGTTTGCTCTAAATTTCTTTAGAAGCTGTAGACAACTTCAGCACCAGCATAATGAGCTGGGCCGGAACTGGTGGAGGCATTAAAGAGATTAACACCATTGTTTCCAGTATCAAAGTTGTTGACTGAATTGTTTCCCCAATCCAAACGGTACTCCGCACGGATCAGCAGATTGTCGATCACGTTAAAACCGGCTGTGAGAGTGTACTCCCACCAGTCAATGTTTGCTCCATTGGCGGAGATGCCCAAATATTCACCACGGCTGGACAAGTTAAACCAGTCGTTGAATTGATATTTCGCATATGCACCTGCACCATAGGAGGTTGAATTAGGCGAAAAGAGGTCAGTGTTCGATGAGCCACCAGTTGCCAAGAGCAGCGCGTTGAACGCAAACAACAACTTGTCATTAGCAAACTTGGGAGCCCAA
>RHAF01000103.1 GCA_010028775.1 Verrucomicrobiota bacterium
CGCAAACCCACAACATCACCCACCACAACCACCGCCGGCGCCCGCAGTCCCGACCTCTTTACATCGATGGCCAGCTTGCCAACGGTTGAGACCAGGGTCCTCTCCCCCCGACAGGTTCCACGGGAGATCAGGGCGGCTGGCGTGTGAAAAGAAAATCCGTGATCCGTCGCCCGCTCAAGAAATTCCTCAAGTCCGTCAACCGACATGTAGCCCACCAGGGTTTTCCCACTGACCGTTCCCTCGGCGCGGGCCCCGATTTTCAGGACAACCTCCGTGCTGAGACCTCGATGAGTTACGGGTATCCCGGCAGAGGCCGGGGCGGCCACCCCGGAAGTAACCCCGGGTACCACCTCAAAAGGAATCCCCTCCTTGGCGAGAAGCAGTGCTTCCTCTCCTCCTCTTCCAAAGACAAAAGGGTCACCGCCTTTTAGCCGAACCACCTGATGACCCTTTCGGGCGGCGGATATCATCCGGCTGCCAATCACGGCCTGTTCTGTCCGTTTACCTCCAGGCTCTTTTCCCACATCCAGAAGTTTCGCTCCTGATCTGGCCCAAATAAGGATTCCAGGATTGACCAACCGGTCAAAAAAGATCACATCCGCCCGACCTAGGATCTCCTTGCCTTTCAGGGTGAGGAGGCCGGGATCACCCGGACCTGCCCCCACCAACCAAACTTTGCCGGTCTTAGCCACGCCTCATCTCCTCGGCGCCACGCCTCATCTCCTCGGCCAATCGGACGCCCAAAAGTTCGGCCTCGGTCACCGGTCCTTCCATTTGTGCGCGCAAAACACCCCCCCGTGGATCCTTCACGGCGGCCTGGAGATGAATCGTGCCGTTCGGTTGGAGGGTTCCTAACGCACCCAAAGACTCAGAGCATCCGCCGCCCCACTTACATAAGAACCCCTTCTCCGCCTCCACACAGGCCCGAACTCTCGGGTCATCAATTGTTTTGAGAATCCTTGCGACCATCGGATTATCCTCCCGGCACTCGACAGCCAAAGCGCCCTGTCCGGGAGCTGGAACCATCCAACCCGAGTCCAACCTCTCCATCACAAGCGTCCCGGGAACTCCTCCGAGCCGATCAATTCCCGCACAGGCGAGAACCAACCCCCAAAGGTCGGATTCCATCTGCAGTTTCTCCATCCGACGATCGACATTTCCACGAATTCCACGGGTTTCCGTCTCTTTCCATCTCTCCCGCCAAAGCATGTCCCGACGCGGGCTTCCCGTCGCAATGACTGCACCCTTGGGTGGTTCCTTGCTTCCCTTGCTTCTCCGCACCAACGCATCCCTGGGGTCCGCCCGTTCCGGGTATGCCGCCACCAAAAGTCCTTTCGGCAGCCGGGTGGGAAGATCCTTGGCGCTATGAACCGCGGCCTCGATTTTTCCCTGCACAAGCATCTTCTCCAACTCGGTGGTGAATTCCCCCACCTGCTCGGGAGTGATCTCTTCAAACTCGGAGCGCTCGTCACCGGATGTTTTTACCACCGCCAACTCCACGACGGTGCCGGGATTGGCTTTACCGATCAGCTCAGCCACCCGGCCGGCCTGCCAAAGCGCCAGCCGGCTACCCCTTGTCCCCAATCGGATTTTCATCCCCCCAGATCGAGAACCGCATTTGCCCCGGGCTTTTTCATCAGCCACATCCGTTCATGGAAGCGAAGAATCTCCTCGGCACGATGAATCGCCCCCAACGCCTCCGGCACCATCTCAGTCCGCCTGGCCAATTCCTCCAAATCCAGCCAGAGAGCATGTGGATAAGAGGACCTGACGCGGGTCAAGGTTCTTGGCACACCCAAATCCACCAGAACCATAGCCCCGCCCGGACTCCGATGCTCTTGCCAAGCCAGTTCCCCGCCAGCCAGTGCAGAAACAAGGATCCCGCTGGCACGGGCCGCATCAGCCCACCTTTCCCAGGCAACCGCTTGGCCTTCCAGTTCACATGCGAGAAGACGGGCCCTTTCCGCGCTACGCGAGGTAACCAGAAAACGGGAGAAGCCGTTTTCTCGGGCCGCCAGACCGAAACTTCTGGCTGTGTGCCCAGCTCCCAAAATCAGGAGGGGGGCCGATTTCTCCACCTTGGACAAATCTGATAAGGCCTCGGCGGCACACCTTCCGACCGAAAGGTCGCCCCGCCCAAAACCCGCCTCCCGGCGGGCCGCCCGTGCCGCCCTTAGACAGGATTGAAACAATGCATGCATGGCACCCCCCGTGCCGCCCGACTCGTGCGAGCCTTGGTACGCCAAACGGACTTGGGCAAGAATTTCCCCCTCCCCGATCACCATGGAGCGCAGGCCCGTGGCCACCTCGGCAAGGTGTCGCCAACAGGCCACCCCCTCATGAAGGTAAAGCCCGCGGGCTTCACGCCAGGCTGCCCCCAGGTTTGCCGGCATGGCCCACCAAATGGGGGGTCAACCGGTCTCCCGCCAAGGCCACGAGGGATTCCCGGACCGCCAGAGGGGTGGTGTGATGATCCACCCCGACGCAAAAGACGTCCTCACCCTTTTTCATGACCGGCGAAGCAGCATTTTTGATTTCTTGGGAACAGCATCAGGTGGCCGCGGTGCCGGCGGGCCCAAAAGATCCTTAAGGCGGTTGGTGACCTCCGAACTGGCCGCCACATCCCGGGAAGACCAGATGAGTTGTCCGTCCTTCCCAAAGATCGAGACCTTCATCTTGCGTTCATCCGGTCCCCAACCCAAAGACTCGGTGGCCTTGCCGTCAAAATCCGGTATCGCGCATAGGGTTTCACGTGGATTTCCCTGATTACCCCGGCCACGAAACCAGGGTTGCAAGGTTTCAGCCTCCTCATTTAGGTCGGCCTTCATTTTACCCACGGTCCATCCTTTGAACAGGGTTCCCAGGGATTTACGCAAATCCACCACCACGATGACCCGGAAATCCTCCAGTCCCTGCCAAGGATACATCGACCGACCAAACTCCCGGGTGGTCTCCGCCAAGGGTTGACTGCTGGCCATGACCACGGTGATCTTCCCGCTGGGATTGAGGGTGACAATCTTGCCGTCACAATTTTTTGGCTGAGCCAATTCTTCCGCCTGCAATACAGAGACGATAAAGAAGAGAACGAGAAGCATCTGTCTCATGACACTTCCAAAAGACAGCCGGTCAGATATTCGCTTTCCGGGAAAAAGAGGTCAACCGGATGGTCGGATGCCTGGCCAAGGAGCCTGATCTGGCGAAGTCCCCGCCTCTCCTCATGGGCAACCTTTTTCACGATCTCCAACAATTCACCCCTTCCGACGCGGTGCGAGCATGAAAATGTGGCCAACAAACCTCCGGGCTGAAGAACCCGTAGGGCCTGACGATGTAATTCGCCCAAGGCCCGCAATCCCGCTTCCATGGTCTCCCGCCCTTTGACCATTCCAGGCGGATCGAGAATCACCATACCAAACTCCCCCTTGCGGGCGGTCTTAAGAAACCGTCCGACATCTTCTTCCACCCACTTCACCTTCAGATGATGATGTTCGGCAGCTTGACGGGCGAGCGCCAGCGATGGGGCCGAACTATCCACCCCGGAAACCTCGGTAGCTCCCGCCCTCGCGGCCCTCAAGGCAAAGCCGCCGTTATGACAGAAAAGGTCGAGCACCTTTCGTCCCTTGGCATAACGCGACACAATCTGGTGGTTTTCCTGTTGGTCCAGGTAGGTTCCGGTCTTCTGTCCCCCGCGCAGATCCACCGGAACCTCCAGTCCGGCGATTTGCACCAGAACGGAATTCTGCGGAATCTCGCCGACCGCCTGACCGGGAAGATTATCCAACCCCTCCTGTTTTCGACCGGGGGCATCCCTGCGGATCCAGATG
>RHAF01000104.1 GCA_010028775.1 Verrucomicrobiota bacterium
CAGGGTTCAAAAGGCCTACCGTGGTCTCTCACGGCTGGCCTCCCGATTCCATCTTCATGTCGTGGGAGGGGAAACCGTGCGCACGCGCCAACTTTTGATCTCCGTCACCATTTTGGGAGAGGTCCCCAGGGGAATCAGCCCGGGTCGATCCGGAGCCAAGCCGGGGGACCGGCTTTTTGTCACCGGAAAGCTCGGAGGCTCTTGGCCGCGCCGTCACCTCACCTTCACTCCCCGGCTCGAGGAGGGTCAATGGCTGGCCCAGAAACGTATGGTCACAGCGATGATGGACCTGAGCGATGGCCTGGGAGCGGATCTTCCACGCATGGCACGTGCCTCGGGAGTTGGTTTTCAGATCGATCCGGGCAAACTCCCACTCGCCCCAAAAAGCTCCATCCGATCCGCTTTTACCCGTGGGGAAGATTACGCTTCTCTTGGCGGTTTCGCCACGCCAAGTTGCCCAGCTCCAAAAGAAATGGCCTTTCTCCACCCCCCTCACGGAAATTGGATGCCTTCTTCCCCGCGCCAAGGGATTTCGCACGGGGGGCCTTCCATTGCAGGGTTATGACCACTTTCGCTGAACCCGCAATCGAGGAGGTCTGTCGGACCGCCGAGGAGACCCGGACCCACGCTGCCCGCCTCCTGCCGGTCCTCGTTCCTGGAACCATTATTCGCCTTCACGGCCCTCTGGGGGCGGGGAAGTCCGAATGGGTCCGGGGACTTGCCTCGGCCCTGGGAATCACTGGCGAAATCCCGAGCCCCACCTTCACCCTCTGCCAGCCATTCTTGGATGGAAAAATGCCCCTGGAACACTGGGATCTTTACAGGCTGGAAAACGCCCGGGACTGGGAATCCCTTGGTTGGCCGGACTGCTTGGTCACGGACGGTTTGGTCGCGGTTGAATGGCCTGACCGCTATCCCGGAGTCTGGCCGGCATCCACTCTTGACCTGCAAATCGAGCCACAAAGCGATGGAGGCCGGGTAATCCGCAGGATCCGCAAATGATTCGAATTCCATGTTGCGACTGATTCTCGAGACGTCCTCCCTTCCCGGAACCTGGGTCCTTTCCCGGCAGGGCCAGATTCTCGCCTCAGGCACCTGCCCGGGAAGTATCACCGCATCTCTAGTTCCTTCCCTCCGTCAAAACTTCCCTCAAGAGTTCAAACCCGATCAAATCGTCGTGGGCGTTGGTCCCGGATCTTTTTCCTCCATCCGCTCCGCCATTGCCGCTGCCGAGGGTATGGCTGCGGTTTGGCGCTGTCCTGTTTTACCGGTCCGCAGCACCGGGGCGATCGCCTGGCGCCATGCACAAACCACCTTGTTGGGTGTTTTTTCCGATGCCCGCCGCGGGGATTTTTTTGTCACCTATTACTCCCATGGAGTCCTCAAACAACCCACCGCCGTCCATCCCATGGAAAAATTATCTGAATTTCTCGCACCATGCACAATGTCGGTCAGCCCCGATGCCCTTCCCGGTGTCAGCGCATGTGAAAAACCGGAAGCCACCTCTTTGTCCGCTTTTCTGCATGCCCACGGACTGGAGCCGGGGCTCCTCCTCGAACCCATTCACTTGCGTCCTGCCCTGTCTTCCCCTCCTTCCGCATAACGCGCACTTTTAATCCAGAGCCTCAGATCCTAGGATCTTCCGCATGTCCGCGTCTCATCGCGTCTGGTGTGTTGTCTCTCTTTCCGCTCTGCGCTCCAACCTGCGGGCCCTTCGGAGTTGCTGTCCCCGTGGAACCCGCATCCTCGCCGTGGTCAAAGACAATGCTTATGGCCATGGATTGATTCCCGTGGCCCGCGCCCTGGCGCAGGCCGGATGTGAGGAGTTCGGAGTTGCCTGTGCGAGCGAGGGAGAGGAACTGCGCGGTGCCGGCATTCGCAACCCCATCCTGCTGCTGGGTTCCACCCTAAATTCGGAATTTCCCGTCGCCTTGCAACATCGTTTGACGGTCACCCTCTCCTCCATGGCTGAGGCCCGGGAACTCGCCCGGGCCGCCACACAGGTCCGCAGGACAGCGCTCGTGCAAATCAAGCTCAACACCGGCATGAACCGTCTCGGCGCACGGCCTGCGGAATTTCAACAGATTCTATCCTATGTGGCTCTACATCCTCGCCTGGATATGGTGGGGACCTTCACCCATCTGGCCTCCGCAGATTCCAATCTCTCCTTTACCCGTCGGCAAATAGACGAAGCTACCGTGCTTCCTGCTTCCATGGCCCGGCATTGGGCCAACAGCGCCGCCATCCTGCAGCGGTTGCCAGGGAGCCGAACGCACGTCCGGCCCGGACTCGGATTATACGGGATCAGTCCGTTTCCACGGCACTCCTCCAAATTACGCCCGGTTCTTTCCTGGAAATCGAGGATTCTCCTGGTGCGCGACTTGCCAAGAGGTGAAACCATCAGCTACGGAGGAACTTTCCGCGCCCCACGCAAAATGAAAGTCGCCACGGTGGCAACCGGCTACGCCCATGGCTTGCCCAGGTCCCTTTCCAACCGTGGACACGCCCTGATTCATGGATGCCGTTGTCCGATTTTGGGGCGGGTCACCATGGACATGACCCTGGTGGATGTCTCCCAACTTTCCCGCGTAAAAAGGAATGACGAGGTGGTGTGGCTGGGTCGATCAGGGAAACGCATGCAGACAGCGGCCGATATGGCCCGGGATGCGGGAACGATTCCTTGGGAAATTTTCACCCGACTCTCCCCGAACCTTCCCCGGATTTTTGCCTGAAACCCGAACCGTTCCTCCAACTTCTTGCCGGATCCGCCGCCTGTCTTCTTGCGGCGTGGATCCCCGTTCGCTTTCTGGCCACCGAGGAAAGAATCTTGTTCGCCGCGGGTCTGGGAACGCCCGCTTTAACCGAATCCTCCGCTTCCCTTTTGAATTCCGAACACCTTGGGGCAGGCCTTCGTCTGGCTCTTTTGGCCAAGTCCCTTTCCCTTCCGGAAAGTGATTCCGTCCTTCAATCTGGCCGCACCATCCTCTCCTCCCGCCGCGATCTGGCCTACCTGGGAACCCGGGACTCCCGCTTGGAACTCATCCTCGCCACATCGGGGATCGCTTTTGAAAATGCCCCGAATGCGCCTCCCCCCGTCCTGACCGTTCTTTTGCGGGAGCCGGTGAGAATACGTCTGAAAGACAACCTCCGCGCCAACCCATCGCCCGGTGTTCAATCCCTCCTTGAATCCATGTCTCTTTCTCCCCTTCCTCCCTTTCTGGCGGCCGGCCAAGCCGGCGGCCAGCCCTTGGAGGCATGCACCCTGCTTACCGCCCACCTTCTTGATACCGGGGCATTCTCACCCTCCCTGGCAGGAGAGATCAAAGCCGCCACCCAAACCTCCCTCCGGGAAAATTCACTCCGGGCCTTGCAACCTACCCTTCTCGATATTCTCTCGCTTGCCCGGAGGTATGATTACGATTCTCTTCTCCAACTACTCCCGTCCATCCCATCCCTGCCGGCTCTCACTTGGACCGCGGAACAGATTCGGTCATCCGCTGAGCCGGCCGACCTTTTTCTCGCCGCCGCCTTCTGGGGCGCTTCCGTCGACCGGTTGGCCAAGTTGCCTCTTCCCCAAAAAAATCCGTGGAGAGACCTGTCGCAGGCAGTGACCGCCGGAAAAGGAGCTGTCGATCTGCTGGTTCAGAGACCATTCCCTGTCCTCCGCATTTTTTCACCGTTCCCCCCAACCTGGACCCCAACCTTCCTTCGATGGGAAAAATGGCTCCTCCTGGCCCGTGGCCTGCTTTTGGTCTTGGGATCATGGCTTTGCGTGGGCGC
>RHAF01000105.1 GCA_010028775.1 Verrucomicrobiota bacterium
TTTTCACGCATTACGGGGACCGGAACCGCCTCTACTCCTGCAAAAAAATCTTCTACACCCAGGAACGTTACTTTCCAGACTGGAAGAACTGCGATGCGGCCGTCACTTCGGCCCTGTGCGGACACCCCCGGGCCTATTATTTCCCGTTCTTCGCGGCCCACCGAAGAGGGGAGGATCTGGTCCGCCGTCCAGGATTCGACCCGGAAAAAGTCCTGCGGGAATCACGGGGCTTTTGTTCCTATCTTCACAAGTATGAGGACCGCACGGTGGCCCACCGGACCCGATTCTTTCACGAGCTGAACCGCCGGAAAAAAATCGACGCCTTTGGGCCGGCCCGCAACAACACCGGATTCAGCATCCCCGGGGTCGCCGGCGAGGCCAAGCGACAGGTCCTCCGGAGGTGCCGCTTCCATATCGCGTTTGAAAACCGGCTGACACCCGGCTGGACGACAGAAAAATTCACCGACGCCTTCGAGGCCCATGCGATCCCGATTTACTGGGGGGATGAGCATGCCCTGCAGTGGTTCAATCCGCGGGCTTTTGTCAACGTCCGGAAATTCCGCAACTTCAGGGAGTGCTGCGAGCACATCCTACACCTTGAAAACACCCCGAAAGACTACCTAGCCATGCTGTCGGAACCGCCCCTGTTGGGAAACCGGGTGCCGGAGATTTATTCTTGGGACCGTCTTCTGGATTTTCTTGTCCGGGAGATCGAGAGGGAAGAGCTGCCGGTGGCACGCCGCCGCTGGTTTTTCCCCCTGACCAAGTGGAGGATGGTGAGGCGTGACCGCCTCCACGAGGATGGAATCCGCAACGGGCCCCCACCCCACCGGAGGGGTTTTCCCCGAAGACCTGTGCAGGCAGACTGACCCGGACGATCCGTTTTAAAAAAAAGTCTCCCTGAAGCATGTTTTCGAGCCGCATGAAAAAATGGATTCGCAGTTGGAGGGGTTTTTGGTACCGCCAACTGCCTCCATGGGGGAAATCTCTCCATTTCAAACGACGGGCAGGTTTCGAACGGCGTTGGGATCTTGAGGGAGGGGGGTTCACCAAAGAAGGATTCTTTGGAATTTTCCAAAAGAGATTTCTGAGGGGTGTGATGCCGGGCCGTATGATTGAGTTGGCGGCCGGAGACGGGCTGGTGGGAAGTTTGGGCTTGTGGCTGGAGGGGGTAGACCCGGGGTGGCAGGTGGAGGCCTGGGAGAGCAGGGCCATCCCTAAGGATTCCATTCGCAGAAATCGGCCGAACACCCACCTGCACGGTGGGCGATTGACCGCGTGGTCCGAAATGGAGGCGAGTCTGTCACCGGTGGGAATCACCACGCGGGGAGCGCGGGAAGCGGCCGGTGTATGCCGGGCGATCCGGCAAGGAATGATCCGCCCAAAGTTTTTGGGGTTATGGAACCCAACGCAACGTTCGCTTTGGGAACGGAGACTCAGGAGGGAGGGCTACCGATTGGAGATGGTCTATCATCGGATGGAGTTTTATCGCTGCAAGGCCTTATGACGATCGCCTTCCACACCAACACACTGTTTTTCCGGGGCTCGGAGAACGCCCTTTGGGATTACGCGGTGCTGAATGAGACGGTATTGGGAAACCGATCGGTGATCTGTTTCCGAGAGCACCCAGACTTGGCCAGCAGCCCGGTGGCGTCCCGCTGGCGCGGGCGCTTTCCGGTTCTCATCTATCGCTCCCGCCGGGAGCTTTCCGCAAAGCTGAAAGAAGCTGGAGTGCAGGTTCTCTATATGATCAAGCCCGGTCCGTACGACGGGATGGTGGTGGAGGGCGTTCGCAACTGTGTCCACGCCATGTACCTGACGGAAGAATTTCACGGCGACTCCTTCGCCTTTGTTTCCCGATGGATGTCCCGGGCGGCAACCGGCCGGGAGGAATCCTATGTGCCCCATTTTGTTCCCCGGTTTGAATCGGGGGAAAACCTCCGGGAGAGGCTGGGCATCCCGAAAGATGCGAAGGTGTTTGGTCGGCATGGCGCCGCCGACACCTTCAACCTCCCTTTTGTCCGGCGCACGGTTTTGTCCCATGCCCGAAGTCATCCCCGCGATCATTTTGTCTTTCTGAACACCGATCCCATGGATCCCCGGGGAGACACCCTGCCGAACATTCATCATCTTCCCGCCACGATCGATCCGGCGGAAAAGGGTCGTTTCCTCGCCACCTGTGACGCCATGTTGCACGCGCAGGAGAGCGGTGAGACCTTCGGACTGGCGATCGCGGAATTCGCGGTGCTGGGAAAACCCGTGATCACCCTGGCCAAGCCCGCCACGGGCTCCCATGCGCACCTGGAAATGCTGCGGGGCAAGGGCCTGCTCTATGCCGACCGGGCCGGACTGGAACGGATTCTCCGGGACTTCACACCCCGGCCGGTGCGGGGCACGGAGTATGAGGAGTATGCGGATCCGGTTCGGGTGATGGGTATTTTCCGGAAACGATTTTTGGAGTGAGATCGAGGGTTCAGCGGTTGGCCGCGATGCCGAACGGCTCAAGGTAAGGTCGGAAGCAGGGAAAGCGGCCGTGGAAAGCGAAGCTTTGGGAGGGCTTCCAGCGGGGAAATTCCGGGATTTTGTTTTCGATGGAAAAGCGCAGGGCCAGGTCGAGCGGAGCAAAGCGGATCCCGGCGGAAACCGCCTGCGGGTAAAGTTCCTGGCAAAAAAAGACATCCGAGAGCGTGCCTTCGCGGTACAGATGGGCGTGGGAATCGATGAAGTTACGGAACTTTTTGGACTGAAGGCTGCAGCCCCCGTTGCCGATCCGGTTGGTGCCCGTTTCCAGGCCCCGTTTCTGCCAGGGGGCACCCACATAGTCATATTCCAAAAAGGCCGGATCCCATAGGTCGAAGTTGACGGGAAAGCCATCCGTCTCGATGTGCAGAAGAAAAGGCGTGGAAAAATATTTGTTCAGTTCCAAGGCCTGGAACCTTTGGCCTTGGGCGACATTGGCGGGCGGAACCTGTTTCCACCGACCGGGATGGGGCAGAGAGGGCTTTTTCCCCGCCAAGTGAATGACGTCACCAAACTCGATCCCGGAGCAAACGTGGTTGATGATCCGGGCGGAAAGGTCGGGATCCTTTTCCGGGTTGTAAATCAGCAGGGTGAGCTGAGGCAGGCTGATTTTTTCCGCGGGGTATCGGAAGGGATCTGCCGCGCTTTTTTTGCGCTGAAACAGGGAAATCATTGGCGACGATCAGTCCGACAACGGCGGTCCACGGATTTTGCTGATACCCCCCGGCCAAAAAACCAGGCGAGGTAGGTGAAATTTAGGCCGCCCCAGAGTGCGACAAAAAAGAGGTAGGTCCGCCCGCAGGAGCCCATCGTGGGAAGGAGGCGCCAAAGGGCGAAAGCCGCAAGACCGAACCACAGCACCACCCAGTGCAGGGTGAAAAAGCTGAAGAATCGCAGGGGGAACGAGGGGACGAAACCGCCAATCTTGGGAGCATTGATCGGGTAGAAGTAGAGATCCTCGATCTCCGAGCCAAGCAGGGTGTCTTTGCCCAGCGCCCGGTTAAGCCGCTCCTCCAGGTGCCGGGCATGGATCCGGGCGAAATCAACAAAGTGAAGATAGAAACAGGATTGGGTGCCCGCGGTAATGACCAGCAAAGGCACAAGGGCAAGGGAAAGGGGGCTGTCCCAAAACAGGCAGACGGTCACCAGAACCAGAAAGAAGTACAGCCCATGGAAAAACTTCCTGTGGTAGGCGTACTGCATCTCCCGCATGCGGCCGAGCTGTTCCAGCCAGGCCTGAATAGCAGGGGCTTCCTTGG
>RHAF01000106.1 GCA_010028775.1 Verrucomicrobiota bacterium
GGCGGCCTCCGCCCCGGCCCGGGCGAACCACAGATACTCCGGTTGGTCCACCGAGGTGGCCTGGGTTCCTGAGCGTCCGTAAAGCACATCCAGGTACGCCTGCAGGGCATCCTCTTCCCGTCCCAGTTGCTCCAGGCATTTCCCGCGGATAAAGCCGGCTTCATTGCGCTCGGAGGAATCGGAGATCGGGCTGGCGATGAGTGAGGCGGCGGTGGAAGTGGCCCGCTCCAAGCTGGCCCGGTCACTCGCTCCCAAGGCGAATTCACAGGCCAACCGGCGCTTCGTCACCTCGACCCAAGGACGTTGATCCGGGGTGCGGGAGGCGAGGAGGGAGTTGGCGATCTGCAATCCGCCGGAGTAATCCCCGGAAGCACGGCAGGCATCGATCTCCGCCAACCGGGCATCGAGCCGAAGGGGGGAATTTTCAGGGACGAGTCGAAGCAACTTGATGGCTTCGGTCGGATTTCCCAGGGCCAAGGCGCTCTGGGCAGCGTAGTAGAGGGCGTTATCGGCGAGGGGATCCTTGGGATACTTGGTGGCCATCTCACGAAACGCGGTCAGCGCCTCTCCGTGGTTGCGTTCCTCATAGTGGGTCTGGGCGATCTGAAAGGTGATGGCGGGAGCCAGCGTGCTATTGGGGAAACGGGTGAGAATCTTGGTGAATTCAACGCGGGCTTGGGCCCCCGTCAGCTCCTTGGAGCGGAGGCGGGCCTCAATGCCCGAGGCCAAAGCCTGGGGGAGAAGAGGGGAGTTGGGAAAGGACTTTTCAAATTCGGCGAAAGCCGCGATGGCACCGGGATAATCCCCCCCCCGCAGGAGAGAACTGGCCCGGCGAAGAGTGGCTTCGGCTTGGAGGGGATCCGAACCGGGAAGTTTGGCGACCTCCGCCAAGGCGGATCGGCTGGCAGCCGAATCCCCCTGGGTCTCGAGCATGCGTCCACGCTCCAAGGCCAAACCGGCCCGGCGGGGGCTTTCCGGAAAGCGTTGGCTGAATTCCTGTTCCAGGCGAAGGAAGGTGGAGGCATCGGAACCACGGGAGGCAGTGATGGCGGCGTTGTACAAGGCCTCCTCTCCAAGTTTCGGGTCGGTGGCGGTGCGGTAGGCCGCATCCCAGGCAGCCGAGGCCTCGGCGGCTTTTCCCTCTTTCATGAGAATTTCCGCCTGTGTGGCCTGAGCCTGATAAAAAACCGTGGGGTCAAGTTTCTGGTTTTGGAGCAGGGTTTTCAGCTGCTCCTTGGCGGCGGGCTCCTGTCCCTGTTTGACCAAGGCCTGGGCGAGGAGTAGCCGGGCCGAGGGAATGGCCGGGGAGGCGGGATAGGTGCGAATGAGTTGATCGAGATCGGCGGCGGCGGCTTCGGCGTTCCCGGCCGTTAAGGTGGCGGAACCCAGGAGCAGAAGGGCCGGGGCATATCGTCCACGTTTGTCGCTCTCCTCCTCCCGGTCGCGGACGGAATCCCGTAATTTCAGGGCGGCGGTGGGCAGGGATTGGGAGGCTTGCGCCGCGGCCAGGTATTCGCGCGCGGCGGTAAGATAGGTTTCCGGATCCGAATGTTGGTCGAGCGCTTTTTCGAGCGAGTTGGCCGCATCAGCCGGTTTGTTGCGGGAGCGATCGATTTTGCCAAGGGCGATCCAGATGCGGGCGATCAGGTCGGCCGAGGCGCCGTCCTTGCTGTCGAGAATCTTCCGGAACTGGTCCTTGGCCTCATCCCCCTTGCCCCGACTGAAGGCAATTTCTGCAGCCCAGTACTTGGCTTCGGCCTTGATGGGGGGAGGAGTGTCTTCCGGAAAGGAAATGAGTTCCTTGTCCGCCTCGTCCAGTTTGCCGTCCGCGAGATCGGTTTTCACCAAAAGCAGGCGGGCAGCATGACTTTCGGAATGTTTCGAGTCCTTGATCAGTTCCCGAAGCTCCACGAGCCCGGCGGTCAATTCGCCCTGGTTTAAAAGGGCGGTCGCCAAGCCAAAGGATGCCTTGGCGGAAAGATCTTCACCATTCCCCTTGGCTTTACATTCCCTCCAGATCGGGGTGGCTTCCTTCCATCGACCCAACTCGTTTAGAGCGGAGGCTCGGGTAAAACGAATCCGACTTTCCCATTCCGGAGGGGAGGTTTTGGGGAGTTCACTCAAGGCCTCCTCGGGACGACGATCCGCCAGCAACGCTTCGGCCAAGAGGAGCTGGGCGTAGGGCTGGGGTGATCCGCTGTTTTTTTGTAACCACGCCCGGATGCGGGTGGTGGCATCTTTTCCCAACCCGTCCTGAATCATCTCCTCGGCAGTGCGAAGTTCCTTGGGCTGTTCCGGAGGGGCGGCCACGAGCAGACAAGGGCAAAGAAAAAGAACAAGAAGGTGTTTCATGGTTGGGCCAGCATTCGTCCGGTCAGGCTCTCGCGGTTGCGGGCGACCTCCTCTGGTGGGCCGCAGGCCACGAGGCGTCCGCCGGAATCTCCGCCGCCGGGCCCAAGATCCAAGATGTGGTCGGCATGACGGATGATGTCCGGATGATGTTCCACGACCACGAGAGTATGTCCTGCCTCGCATAAGGCGAAGAAAACTGAAAGCAACCGGTCGACCTCTGCGAGATGAAGACCCGTGGTGGGTTCATCCAACAGATAAAGGGAGGGTCCACGGGTTCTCCGTGCCAGAGCGGAGGCCAGACGGACCCGTTGGGCTTCCCCACCGGAGAGTTGGTCGGCTGGCTGACCGATGGGAAGGTATCCCAAGCCCACGCGCTGCAATGCCTCCAAAGCCTCAGCCAAAGGTGGAATGGCCCGCAACAGGGTGAACGCACGGTCGACGGAAAGATTTAAGATATCGGCGATGGAATGGCCCCGGTACGTCACGGCCAAAGTCTCACGGTTATAACGCCGACCTTCGCAGGCCGGGCACGGGGAGACGGCTTCGGGAAGAAGTTGGAGTTGCACGGTGATTTCGCCGTGTCCCGAGCAGGTTTCGCAACGACCACCCCGCAGGTTGAAGCTGAAACGCGAGGCATTGAAGCCACGGGCTTTGGCCGCAGGCAGGGCGGCAAAGATGTTTCGCAAATCGTCAAAGACGCCCAACAGGGTCAGGGGATTGGATCGGGACATGCGGGGCAGCGGGGTTTGGTCGATCACCAAGGCCCGGGAGATCAGATCCGTTCCTTCCAAGGAGGCATACGCCCCCGGGGTGGGGGCGGCATTCGGCCCCCCAAAATGACGGAGCAGAGCAGGGGCCAGAGTGTCGAAGATTAGGGTGCTTTTCCCTGAGCCGCTGACCCCGGTGACGCAAGTGAATCCCCCGAGGGGAATTTCCGCATTCACCTGTTTCAGATTGTGAGCCGAGGCACCTTTAATTCTAAGCCAACCGATCGGCTGGAATGAGCGTTTCGGGAAATAGAGTCGCCGTCTTCCGGACAGGAATGCGCCAGTCAGCGATTTCTGGTTGTCCGCGATTTGTGCAGGAGTGCCTTGGGCAATAATCCGTCCGCCCTCCGATCCTGATCCCGGTCCAAACTCGATCAGATGGTCCGCTCGTCGCAGCGTCTCCTCGTCGTGTTCCACCACGAGGAGCGAGTTACCCAGATCGCGCAAAGAAAAAAGGAGATCGAGCAACCGCGAGTGGTCCGCCGGATGCAGTCCGATGCTGGGTTCGTCGAGGACGTAGAGGACGCCCGTGAGTCCGCCGCCGAC
>RHAF01000107.1 GCA_010028775.1 Verrucomicrobiota bacterium
CCAAGGTCATCATCCGAACGGGCATCGGTTCGGAGCGCCCCCTGCATCCCCAACACCAGCACATTGGGGACTTCACCGAGGCCTTCCGCCTGATGTGCGGCAACATCGAGGTGATCCGATTGGACGAGCCCGAGCAGATTTTTCCCGCCTATGAAAAAGCTCTCACCCGAACGGACGGAAAGAGCACTCTCGTGGTGGAGTGGGGGGATTTTTACAGCGAAAAGTAAGTCTATGCCCGCCACCGCTTCCGCTCGCCCCGCGCTGAACTGGCCCCTCATGGAGAACAACATTCTCCGGGAGGATCTGGACGCCCTCATCCGGTATCTGCAACAACCTGAGCCGATGCTCACCCAGTCCGCTCAGGTCCGCACCTTTGAAGAGGAGTGGTCCAAGTGGCTCGGGGTGCGTCACAGCGTTTTTGTAAATTCCGGTTCGTCCGCAAACCTGATTACAATGTGCGCCCTGCGCGAATTGCGGGGACCCGGAGAAGTCATCGTCCCCACCCTGACATGGGTTTCCGACATCGCCTCCGTTCTCCAGGCCGGCTTTACACCGGTCTTCGTGGACATCGATCCGCACACCCTCGGCATGGACGTGGATCAGGTCCTCGCCAAGACGGGCCCGAACACCCGCGCCGTCTTTCTCACTCATATCCTTGGCTACAACGGGGTCAACCAGAAGTTGCTGGACGGCCTCAAGGCCAAAAACATTCCCCTGATCGAGGATGTGTGCGAATCCCACGGTGCAACCTTCCGTGGAAAGAAATGCGGCTCCATGGGATGGGCCTCGAACTTCTCGTTCTACTACGCCCATCATATGAGCACGATCGAAGGAGGGATGATCAGCACGAACGACCCGGTGCTATACCAGACCCTGAGAATGTTCCGCTCCCACGGCATGGTGCGGGAGGCGAACGACCCGGTGTTCAAGGAGGATTGGATCCGCCGCCATCCCGACCTTAACCCGGATTTCATTTTCGCCTTCCCCTCCTACAATGTCCGGAGCACCGAACTCAACGCGGTACTTGGCCGCTCCCAACTTCCCCGTTTGGACGCGAACAACCAAGCTCGCACCCGGAACCTCGAGGCATTTTTGGGCGGATTGGACGACAAAAAATTCCGCACCGATTTTGCAGTGGAGGGGAGCAGCAACTATGCCTTTACCCTGGTCATCCGTGAGCCTGACCCGGCCTACCGGGACCGCGTCCAGGCGGCCATGAGGGAGGCGAAGGTTGAACATCGGCGAGGCACCTCGGGCGGGGGGAACGAACTGCGGCAGCCTTATCTCCGCCGACTCCTCCCTGAGGAATATAAAAAATATCCCAAAGTCGACCATGTCCATTTCTACGGCTACTACATTGGTAATTATCCCTCGCTTCCTCTGTCCAGAATCAAGGATCTCACGGCGTTTCTGAATTCCATCTGACATGAGCAAGGTTCCCACTCGTCAGCTTGATGTGCTCTTCATCGAGCCGGACTGCGCTGGAGTTGCATATCAGGACCTGAGCAAGGTCTACTCCGCCATCGAGACCCCCACCTGGTCCCTTCTGCTGGCGCAGTCCTGCCGGGCCAAGGGTTATGGTGTGGGGATTTTGGACCAGACTGCGGAGCGTCTTACCGACGAGCAGGCTCTGAAAAAAATCGGGCAGGCCAAGCCGCGCTTGGCTGTCTTTGTGGTCTACGGACAAAACCCGAATTCCGGAACGACCAACATGATCGGGGCCGGCCGTCTTTGCGCCGCCCTCAAGCTGGCCCATCCAGAGATCAAGACCTGCTTTGTTGGTTCCCACACCAGCGCACTTCCACGGGAAGTGTTGTCTTTGCCCTTTGTGGATTTCGTCCTCCTCAACGAGGGGGTCTACGCCCTCCACAATCTCTTGGCCACCAATCTCCAGGATAAAATCCACGCTGTGAAGGGTCTGGGGCACAAGAGCGGTGGCCAGTTGGTTTTGAACGAGCCCCAAGCCGTGGTTCCCCAAGAGCGTATGGACCAGGATCTGCCCGGCTACGCTTGGGATCTTCTGCCTTATGACAAAAAGCCGCTCGATCTGTATCGGGCCCACTTCTGGCATGCGGAGTTCAGCCACGAAAAGCGCACCCCTTTCGCCGCCATCTACACCTCCTTGGGCTGCCGCTTCGCCTGTGACTTCTGTATGATCAACATCGTCAACCGGGTGGACAATGCCGATGGCGTGGTATCGGCCAACTCCCGCAACATGCGTTACTGGTCGCCTGATTTCATCACCAAGGAGTTTGAAAAGCTGGCGGGCTACGGCGTGGAGACCATCCGCATTTCCGACGAGATGTTCTTTTTGGACAAGCGCTACTATGAGCCGCTGTGCCAAAACATCATCGACCGGGGGTTGAAATTCCGGATGTGGTCTTACTCCCGCGTGGACACCGTGCGGAAGGAGTTTCTGGAACTGTTCCGTAAGGCTGGAATCGGCTGGCTGGCCTTGGAAGTCCGCGATCAGGGCCTGAACGTCATCTCTAACTACATTTTTGGCTTCCCGGACGACAACTTGGAAACAATGCAGCAAACGCTGGATCTGGCCCTTGAGCTCTGCACCGAAATGGTGAACATGTACCCTTGCCAAGCCTTACCCGGCAGCCCCCTATACAACACCGCGCGGCAGATGGGCTGGAAGCTGCCGGATAAGCCGGAGGGCTTTGCCTTTTTGTCTTATGAATCTTTGCCCCTGCCCACCAAGCACGTTTCTGCCGCGGAGGTGTTGCGGTTCCGGGATCACGCATGGCAGACCTACTTTCAGTATCCGGCGTTCCTCGAACTGGTGGAGAAAAAGTTCGGCACTCAGGAGAGGAAAAACGTGGAGGCCATGGCCTCGATCCGCCTGCGGCGCAGATTGTTGGAGGAACAGCCCACGACGGCCTGAGCGCGGAAATAGGACTGTGAAGCCCAAGCTTTTCATCAGCGCCTGCTTGGAAAGAGGGGCTGTTCTGGGTGCCTATGAGTTGATCACCCGAAGCCGGGCCGAACTGGATCTGACAGACCAGGCGGCGGTGCGGTCTTTTTTCAGGAAGGAAAAGCCGGACCTGGTATTGGATGCCGCTGCAAAAGTGGGGGGAATCAAGGCCAATGCCACCCAACCGGTGGATTTCCTTCTGCAAAACCTGCAGATCCAGAACAACCTGATGGAGTCAGCCTTTGAGAACGGGTGTCGCAAGTTTCTCTTTCTCGGCAGTTCCTGTGTGTACCCCAAGCTGGCAACCCAGCCTATTTCCGAGGACTCGCTTTTGACCGGTCCGCTGGAACCCACCAATGAGGCTTATGCGGTGGCCAAGATTGCCGGAATCAAGCTGGGACAGGCCTATCGGCGGCAGTTTGGCCGGAGCGTGATCTCCGTAATGCCCGCCAACCTCTACGGCCCGGGCGATAATTTCGATCCGGAGGCTTCCCACGTGATTCCCGGAATGCTCGGTAAGTTCCATCAGGCCAAGGAGTCGGGAGCTGACTCGGTTCTCCTTTGGGGAACGGGAAAGCCGCTACGGGAATGGCTTTATGTGGAGGACTTGGCAGAGGCCCTATTTCTTTTGCTGGAGAAATACGATGGGGAAGAAATTCTCAACATCGGCTCTGGCG
>RHAF01000108.1 GCA_010028775.1 Verrucomicrobiota bacterium
GCCTACTTCGCTTCCGCGATGGAGGTGTCCAAGGAAAAGGCAGTCTGGGCCTTCGTCTTTGCCGACACACCTCAGCAAATTGAAAAGTTTATAAAGGAGAGCGGCCTTGCCCTGCCTGTTCTTCGTGATCCGGAGGCCCGTTTGTCCCGGTCTTTGGATATCTCCAAATCAGGCTGTTTCGCCTTGGTGAATGTGGATGGCACCGTTTCTGCCATCTGGCCTGGAGTATCTTCGCCAAGCTTGCGGGATCTCTTGGCCCGCCTTCAGATCTCCCCTTCCCTCGCTCCCAACCTACCAACCATCCCTCAGTCGCCCACGGCGGGTTGTCCTTTATGATTTTCAGCCCCTCAATCACCCGGATCCCAGATCGAATCGGTCGAGATTCATCACCTTGTGCCAAGCGGCCACAAAGTCCCGGACAAACTTTTCCTTGGCGTCATCCTGTGCGTAGACCTCCGATAGGGCGCGTAGCTCTGAATTCGATCCGAAAATCAGGTCCACCCTCGTTCCGGTCCAACGTATCTTTCCTGTTTTTCGATCGTGCCCCTCGTAAATACCGCCAACGGCTGAGGGTTTCCATTCCAAGGCCATGTCGGTTAGGTTGACGAAGAAGTCGTTGGTCAGAATGCCGGGACGGTCGGTGAACACCCCGTGCCGTGTGCGGCCAAAGTTGGTATCCAACACCCGGAGCCCTCCGACAAGCACGGTCATTTCCGGTGCGGTCAGCCTGAGCAACTGGGCCCGATCCACCAACAGGTCCTCCAGCGCCGGTTTGGCTCCCTGCCGGGCATAGTTGCGGAAACCGTCCGCCATAGGCTCGAGCACGGCAAAGGAATGAACATCGGTCTGTTCCTGGCTGGCGTCTGTGCGCCCCGGGGAAAAGGGAACTTGGATCGAGTGGCCGGCTTTCTTGGCTGCCTCCTCCACCGCGGCACACCCGCCAAGGACCACCAAGTCGGCCAACGAGATCTTCACTCCTCCTTGGGCGGCTGCGTTGAATTCCCCACGTATGGCCTCAAGTTTCTGGAAGACCTTGCAGAGTTCAGCGGGTTCATTCACCTCCCAACGGTTCTGGGGGGCGAGCCGGATGCGACAACCATTGGCACCGCCCCGCATGTCCGATCCGCGAAACGTGGAGGCGGAGGCCCAGGCGGCCGTGACCAGCTGGGAAATTGAAAGACCGCAGGAAAGGATCCTCGTCTTCAGGGCACCGACCTCTTTCTCATCCACAAGCCTGTGGTCGACGGGCGGCAACGGATCTTGCCAAACCAGCTCCTCTTGGGGCACTTCCGGCCCGAGGTAACGAACGCGGGGTCCCATATCGCGGTGGGTCAGCTTGAACCAAGCTCGGGCGAAGGCATCGGCGAATGCCTTGGGGTTTGCCAGATAGTGGCGGGAGATTTTCTCGTAGGCTGGATCCATCCGTAGGGACATGTCCGCCGTGGTCATCATCGGTCGGGATTTTTTCGTGGGATCATGGGCATCGGGAATCATGTCCTCAGGACGGACATCCTTGGCCAACCACTGCCAGGCACCCGCCGGACTCTTCACCAGCTCCCATTCATATCCGAGGAGCGTCTTGAAGTAGCCCATATCCCATTTCGTGGGGTTCGGTTTCCAGGCACCTTCGATGCCGCTGGTGGTCGTGCATACCCCCATGCCGCTACCCAACTTGTTGCGCCATCCGAGACCCATTTCCTCGATCGGCGCCCCCTCCGGCTCTCGACCGACCAGCTTGGGGTCGCCCGCCCCGTGACATTTTCCGAAGGTGTGTCCGCCGGCCACGAGGGCCACGGTCTCCTCGTCGTTCATGGCCATGCGGGCAAAGGTTTCCCGGACATCACGGCCGGAGGCCACCGGATCCGGTTTTCCATTAGGACCTTCTGGATTGACGTAAATGAGGCCCATCTGCACCGCTCCCAGGGGGTTTTCCAGTTCCCGGTCCCCTGTGTAGCGGTTGTCTCCCAGCCAGGTGGTCTCCGAACCCCAATAAATGTCGTCCTCGGGCTCCCAGATATCCTCACGCCCACCGGCAAAACCGAACGTTTTGAAGCCCATGGATTCCAAAGCCACATTTCCCGCGAGGATAAAAAGATCGGCCCACGATAGTTTGTTGCCGTACTTCTTTTTGATGGGCCACAGAAGCCTTCGGGCCTTATCCAGGTTGGTGTTGTCCGGCCAGCTGTTGATTGGTGCAAACCTTTGGTTGCCGGTACCCGCCCCTCCACGTCCATCGATCGTCCGGTAGGTTCCGGCGCTGTGCCATGCCATACGGATAAAGAGCGGTCCGTAATGGCCCCAATCCGCCGGCCACCAGGGCTGGGAATCGGTCATCAGGGCGGTCAGATCTTTTTTCACAGACGGAAGGTCCAACTTCCTGAACTCCGCCGCATAGTTGAACCCCTTCCCCATCGGGTTGGATTTCTCCGAGTGCAGGGCAAGTATTTTCAGGTTGAGACGTTGAGGCCACCAGGTGTCGTTCGATTGGACAACCGGGCGGGTGCGGGCGCCATGGGCGCCGGTAAAAGGGCATGTGGCGGATCCGTTCGAATGGTGGATGCTCATATTGGTTTTTGTCCTTCCTTGAAAATTCCATCCAGCATCCGCCAAGCAACCACCCAGGGGGAGCAAAAAAACTTACACCAAGTTTCTCGCAACGATCCCATTCCGCCTTGCATCAGAACTATTGTTGCCGGGTCGCATGTGATTTCCCATCGTCCTGAAGTCCTATCTTAAACCTTTCGCCCCTCCCAGCGGCGGAACAGCTCGTGTGTAATACCGAACTGATCGAGGATTTTGCCCACGGTTTGGTTCAGTAGGTCATCAATCGTTTTGGGTTGGTGGTAGAAAGCCGGCACCGGCGGCAGGATGGTGGCTCCGGCCAGAGTCAGGGTTTCCATGTTGCGAATATGGATGAGGTTCAATGGAGTCTCACGCGGAACCACAACCAGCCTGCGTCGCTCCTTCAGGCAGACATCCGCGGCCCGGGTCAGCAGATCATCACAGATTCCGGTGGCCATTGACGCCAGACACTTCATGGAACAGGGAACCACCGCCATGCCGATGGTTTGAAAAGATCCCGAGGAAATGGTGGCGCCGAGGTCGGTCGGGTCATAACACACGTCCGCCAAGGCCTCGAAGTCACTGCGCTTTTTGCCCATCTCCAGATGGATCGTCATGTCAGCCCCTTTGGACAGAACCAGGTGGGTCTCCACTTCCGGGTGGTTGCGCAACGCCTTCAGGGTCGCCCAGGCCAAGTGAGGACCGCTGGAACCACTGACCCCGATAATCAAACGCGTCTTCATCCCAATTCCCGGTTTACGATCCTGAAGAGCGGTAAAACCTTACAGAAAGATTTCAGGCAAATATACATGAGATTTGATGATAGTTCTTTATGCCTGTTCATTCTACCCCATTCTCA
>RHAF01000109.1 GCA_010028775.1 Verrucomicrobiota bacterium
GCCACCCCGGGCGGAAAGGCCACGGTGGGAGGTTGCCAGTTTCCGTTGGCCAGATCTGCGACCTCCGTGGGGCGCAGGCCCAAGGTCTGGGCCAATCGTTCCATGGCGGCAGGTTCCCGTCCTCCGGTGCGGATGGAGTTGAGTTCCGGAATGGAGACTTGGGCCTGCTTGGCCAGGTCCCGATCGGTCATGCCCTGGGCCTTCTGCGCCTTGGTCAGGACATCCAGGTGGGTGTCCTCGAGTTTCATACGAGGAGCTCTGCCGTTCGGCGGGAGGTTTCGGTGGCCGGGATGGGGGTTTCGCTCAGACCCGCAGGCGGGTTCGGCAGTTCGAACCAAGAGCGGCAACCGGAAAGGGAGGGGGAAGGGGGCAAATGCCATTCCGGCTGGAGGAGAAACGCGCGGATATGCGCGAAGTGGAGAAGCTTTTGGTCCCGGGACTCAAAATGTTGCCGAAGGGTGGCAGGGTCGTAGGCGGTCAGGGGGAGAAGCTTTTCGATGCCGGACCATTCGAGCAGGTCCCCCGATTGGATCACCTCCACGCGGAGCCGGATCTGAAACCCATCCCCCGAGGCTTTGTCCTTTTTCTCATGGTACCGGGTGGGCAGGAGGTAGAAGTGCCTGGTCTGAAATCCGCTTTCGGCGGTGGATTCCCGCAGGCCGGCCTTACGCAGGAGAAGGGACTGGCGGCCCGAGGCAATGGCCTGGCATACGGAGGCAAGTTCCTTGAACCCGAGGCTCATTTTGTTTTTTTCTTCCGGAGGGTGTGGGTCACAAGCAGGGGATAGTTGGCCTTGAGATACCAAAGGCCGGAACCGGCGGTGACGAGGGCGGTGACTATGACCGCCCCGTCCAGGAGCACGCGACCGGAGGATAGGAGGGGATCGACCGCCAGCAAAAGCAGGCCGAGGGAGGCGGTGATCATCTGGGTAACGGTTTTGTGTTTGCCGACGCTCTCCGCAGCCAAAATCACCCCCTTTTGGCCGGCGACCAGGCGTATGCCAGTGATGAGGAATTCACGGGCGACCACGAGAGAGACAAACCAGACCGGAAGCAGTCCGGCCCCCAGCAATCCGACAAAGGTGACAGTGACCAGCAGCTTGTCGGCCAGGGGGTCAAAAAGGCGGCCAAAGTCGGATTCCATTTTCCAGCGGCGGGCAAGGTGACCATCCAGCCAATCGGTCAGGGCGGCTCCGACGAAAAGCGCAACTGCCAGCCAGGCGGTCCAGACCGGAACCGGCGGGTGGACGCAGGCCTGAAGAAGAATCAAGAGCACAAAAGTGGCGATCACGCGCACGATGGTCAGCCAGTCCGGAACAGTCATGGAATTAGATTAAGATGAAGATGAAGATGAAGAAAAGCTAAGCCAGCAGATCGTAGATTTTGTGGCCGGTGATGGTGACCTCGGCGAAGGTCCCGGGGGTCAGGGGTTTTTGGAGAAGAACACGGCCGTCGACCTCGGGGGCGTCGGCCTCGGTGCGTGCGGTTTCCGGGCTGTCGACCAGCACCCGCAATTTTTTGCCGACCTGCGCGGAGGCGATCTCCTTGGCAATCTTCTGCTGGGCGGCCATGGCCCTGCGGTAGCGGGCTTTTTTGACCGAGGCGGAGACCTGATTTTCCATCTTGGCGGCGCGGCTACCCGATTCCTGGGAGTAGGTGAAGACCCCCATGCGTTCGAAGCGGGCCTCGCGGATGAAATCCAGAAGGGTCTCGAACTGCGTCTCGGTCTCCCCCGGAAAGCCGGCAATGAAAGTGGTGCGGATGGCCAAGCCCGGGATCCCGGAGCGAAGCCGTCGGACCAGGTCACGAATATGAGCCTCGGAGGTTTCCCGGCGCATGTCCCGGAGCATCCCCTCCTCGATGTGTTGGAGGGGCATGTCGACGTAGCGGGCCACCTTGGGAAGACGGGCCATGGTGGTGATCAGTTCGTCGGACCAGTGGGCCGGGTGGGTGTAGAGCAACCGGATCCAGAAATCTCCGTCGATGGAATGCAGAGCCTCGAGCAAGTCGATGAGGCTTTCCCCGCGGTCGGAGGAGACCTTGGCCCGGGGCCCCCGCCCCTCGGTCCAGCGGTCCATGCCGAAGTAGGTGGTATCCTGAGAGATCAGGAGAAGCTCCTTCACGCCCTCGGCGACCAGTTGTTCGGCCTCGCGACGGACGGATTCGATGGTGCGGCTGCGGTGTTTGCCCCGCATCTGGGGGATGACGCAAAAGGAGCAGGGGTGATTGCATCCCTCGGCGATCTTCACGTAGGCGTAGTGTTTGGGGGTGAGCCGCCAGCGGGGGGTGTTGAAATCGGGAATGTAGACAGGCAGGTGATCCGGAACGAGATCCTCGGGCGGGGCGTCGGGGGCGCGGGCGAGAACACGGCGAACCACCGGGGCCACCTCCTCGAGCTGGTCGAGACCGATGAAGGCGTCCACCTCAGGCATTTCCCCGGAAAGCTCGGTGGAAAAGCGCTGGGACATGCATCCCGCCACGATGAGGCGCTGGTCTTTCCGGCGGCGGTGAAGCCCGCGGTCCCGATGAGCCTCGAGGATGGCCTGAATGCTTTCCGTTTTGGCCGAATCGATAAAGGCGCAGGTGTTAACGATGAGAACGTCGGCCTCGGCGGAGTCGGAGGTGAGATCCATCCCGGCGGAGCGGAGGTGCCCCAGCATGATCTCGGAATCGACGAGATTTTTGGCGCAACCGAGGGAGATCAGTCCGACTTTGGCCGGCATGGGGAGGGGCGGGTGCGGACGGAACCGTCAGCGGGCCGGGAGGCGGAAGGTCTGGTTGCCGGGCTTTTCGTAGGCGCCGAAGTTGGAGTCGTTGAAGATGATTTCGGCGTCGGCGGCTTCGCGGGTGGTGACGACGAAGGATTCGCCCGTCCATGCGGGATCATCCTTGCCTGGCATCATGTCGTCCTCATCGATGGTGTCCTCAAAAACCTGGACCTCTTTTCCGTCCCGGATGGCGATGACCCGGATCCAGGTGTCTTTTTTGGCTCGGATCCGGAGCTGGTTGGGGGTCGCGGCCTTGGGGGGCGTGTTGTCGGAAGTCTGCACGGCCGGAAGGGTGGAGGAGGCAGCCGCCCGGACCCGCTTGCATCCCAACGTGATCCGCCACCTCGAGGCCAACCGCTTTGAGAAACTCCCCAGCCAGGCCTACGTCCGCGGATTTCTCCGCATCTACTCCCGCGAACTCGGCCTCGACCCCAGGTCCATCCTCAAACAGTTCCAACCCGCTTCCGAGATGGAGGACTCCATCTTGGATCTGCGACCGGAGATGCTTGAGTCTCTTCCCACCCGGGCCGCCGAACCGGTCATTACCACCCGTCGTCTCGGATTCAGCGCCCTCTCCGTCGCCGCCGTCTTTGTCCTCACGGTGGTCGGAATCCAGCTCTATCGGGTCTGGCCGGTCCAGTCCCTCAAGGATC
>RHAF01000110.1 GCA_010028775.1 Verrucomicrobiota bacterium
GGTGGAGGGATGTAAACCCGTGAAACCCGGCCAGTCCTTCAAGGTGGGATGCCTCTCGATCAAGGCCTACACCGTCCCCGGACACTCTGCCGGCGGCACGGTCTATGAGTTCCACGGCCTCGAGACGCCCCTGGCCGCGGTTGGGGACGTGGTTTTTGCCGGTTCGGTGGGTGGCATACGCGCGCGCTACCGCCAGGCACTGGAATCCATCCGGACTCAGGTTTTATCCCTTTCGCCGGAGACCATCCTTCTGCCCGGACATGGACCCGTCACTACCGTGTCCCATGAACGGGCCCACAACCCCTTCTTTCCGTGAGGGTGGTGGTCCTGCTCTCCGGAGGGCTCGATTCGGTCACCGTCCTGCACCATATGGCCGCCACCGGGCAGGTGGTCGCCGCCCTCAGTTTTGATTACGGCGCCAAACACAATGCCCGTGAACTGCCCTGCGCCGCCGACCACTGCCGTTCCCTCCGCATCCCCAACCGGATCGTGCCCCTCACCTTTCTGGCCGATGCCTTTAAGTCCGACCTGCTCAAATCCGGAGGAAAGATTCCCGATGGCCATTACGAGGAACAGACGATGAAGAAAACCGTCGTTCCTTTTCGGAACGGCATTTTTCTTTCCCTGGGAACCGGCTATGCCGAAAGCATGGGTGCCGAGGCCGTGGCCATCGCGGCCCATGCGGGCGATCACACCATCTATCCCGACTGCCGAGAAGACTTCCTCGGCCCCATGGCCCATGCCATGGAATCGGGCACCTACGCAGGCATCAGGCTTCTCCGTCCCTTTGTTTCCATGGACAAGGCCACCATCGTCCGGAGGGGAACCGAGTTGAAGGTCGATTACGCCCGAACCTGGTCCTGCTACAAGGGCGGCCTGCTCCACTGCGGGACCTGCGGCACCTGCATCGAGCGTCGCGAGGCCTTCCTGCTTGCCGGCATTCCGGATCCCACGCCTTACGTCACCACCCCCCCTCTTCCTCCCAAACCTGCCTCCGGCGCCTGATCCCATGCGGATCGCGGAAATCTTTCATTCGATCCAAGGCGAGGGGCGCTTGGCCGGCGTGCCCTCGGTCTTTATCCGCACCTCCGGCTGCAACCTCCGCTGCCAATGGTGTGACACCCCTTACGCCTCATGGAAGCCGGAGGGCCCGGAAATATCCGTGGAGGAGATCCTACGAAAGGTCTCGGATTGGAATTGCCGCCATGTTGTTCTCACCGGGGGCGAGCCAATGATCGCCCCGGAACTTCCGACCCTTGCCGCCGAACTTCGCAAAGCCGGCAAACACATCACCATCGAGACCGCGGCAACCCTCCCGCCGAAAGGTATCGTATGCGACCTCGCATCTCTCAGCCCCAAGCTCGTGAACTCCACCCCTTCGCCAGAGCACGAGTTGGCTTGGTCAAAAAAGCATGCGGAGACCCGGTTGCGCCCGGACGTCATTTCCGACTGGGTCAGAAACTACGACTTTCAGCTCAAGTTTGTTGTCACCACAGAAAAAGATCTCGCGGAGATCAAAGACCTCTTGTCCGAACTTCCGCCTGTCCCTTTCGACCAGGTTCTCCTCATGCCCGAGGGAATCGACGCCCAAACTCTTTCCTCCCGATCTCCCTGGCTCATCGAAATCTGCAAACGCGAAGGCTTCCGCTTCTGCCCGCGCTTGCACATCGAACTCTTTGGTCACACCCGCGGCACGTAGCTACTACGCTTTCCTAATCTTTATCCTAATCCTAATCCAAGGCGCCATGGCGCCTTACCCAATCTTCACAATCCTTCCTCCCTGCCCCCCCGCATCCAACGCTGCCAAATCGAGAATCTGCCCGACCACCTCTTCCGGCTTCTTCCCACCCTTGTGCATCTCGGTATCAAGGAAGGGTGGTTCCACTGCATTGACCAAAATATCCGTGCCCTTCACTTCGTAGGAAACCGCCTTGGTCAGGGAATCGAGCGCACACTTGGAGGCACAGTAAGCCGTGGCTTTGGGCAGATGTTTGATCGGGGCGCTGATATTCAAGATTCTTCCGAATCCCCGCTGAATCATTCCCGGCAAAGTAGCCCGAATCAGGAGATACGGCCCACGGACATTAGTCGCCATGATTTTGTCCCACTCCTCGACCGGCAGCTCTTGCACCGGTTTGAGGCCGGTGATGACTCCGGCGTTGTTGATCAAGATCTCGATCGGTCCTGCTTTTTCTGCCTGGTGGAGGGCCTTTTCAACGGATTTTGGATCCGTCACATCCATTTCCACGGCCGTACCCACACCTCCGGCCTTTGTTACCTCGGTGGCGGTTTGTTGAATCCGTTCCTTCCTTCTCCCGGCACAGATCACCTTCGCCCCCGCTTGCCCGGCCGCAATGGCCAACGCTTTCCCCAGTCCTGTACCGGCTCCCGTGATCAGGATGACTTTGTCTTTGATGTTCATGCCGGGTGGGAGAGGGCCGTTGGCTGCTCCTGCCAATCTTATTCCCCTTGCCGCTCTCCGCCAACCGATGGACTGACGGCATTCGTCTCCGTCACCGCGGGAGCCGGCACCACCGGTTGGGGGTGCGGCCAGAGGATGAATTCGCTCCGGTCAAACCACGCTCCGGCCGGCATGGACATTGACGATCCCTCCCACTCTTTACCCGGTTTGGATTTCACGGGAAAATATCCCGTCGCCCCCAATAGGGCCGCCTGCTGGGAGGGAGCCAGCAGAAAATCCAGAAACTTGCAGGCCATTTCTTTTTTGGAGGAGCTCTCCGGCACGGCCATGACTTCGAAGTCGACGATTGTTCCGGTGGGTAACGCCGACCATCGGATCAACCCGCCGGCGGCCTGCGGATTCAGGATCAGGCGCCAGGAGGGCAGAAAGGAAAAGCCCGTCTGACCATCCTGCAAAGCCTTCCAGCAATCCTCCTCGGGCGCGGTTTTGCCGGCCAGGGTCGCCTCTGACTGCTGGACCGCCTGTGCTCTGGAGGCCTCACCCCCCAAGCGGATCGAACGGTTCTGCGACTTCAGCCAGATCGCCGCCAAAAGGTCGGGGTCGTTCGGAAAAAGCGCGGCGGCCTCGCCCCACCATCTGGAGGAAGGTGTCATGGCCACTCTCGGATTGGTTCCCGGGGCTGTTTTTTTCATGAAAAACCAAGGACTGATTCGCCACGGTCGGCTTTGCCTGCCGGCGGGATCGTAGGACTGAGCCAGATAGACGGGGTTGATTCCTTCCAGCGACACCTTCCCTTCCAGATCGGTCCATACGATGTTTTTTCCCATGTCTGGAAAGGTCCTTGCCTTGATCAGGTAAACGTCACCGTCCGTCGGCCAACTTCCGTCTGGATTCCGGTTCAGGGCACGCAGGTCGATTTTGGGATAACCCGGTCCGCCGGCAAAGGTGTTGATCCATAGCTGGGGCAGG
>RHAF01000012.1 GCA_010028775.1 Verrucomicrobiota bacterium
CAACATGGTGGTTGTTCCGTTGTTGTTTCCTTGGGAAACCGCTCCGACGGATACGCCAGAGGGAACACCAGAGGTTGGGTTCGCGGTTGCAAAATCCCAATAAACGCTCTGCGCTTGCGCCGCGCCGGACAGCGCGAGCGTCAGCGCGAGCGCTGCGCCTCGCATGGACGACAGGAAATTCGCCACCAGCGGTACTCTATCTTCCATCTTTGTATAGACTGGATATGCGGGGGTTTTGTTCATGGATTTACCTCTTCAGCCTGTCGCAACGAAGGTAAGGTCAGGTTCGGCACCCATGGTCCAGACCAATCTTGGCCGTGACTGATAGCACAGTAGTAACATGCTACGACTTGCGCATATTGCTAGGGCTTTTTCGTGACGTTTTGATGGCAACTTTGGGATATGTTTTTTTATATAAAATAAAAACCTAATTTTCATGTACTTGCATTGATAAATTTTATTTATTATAAAAGCTAAATAGGCGTATTTTATCGCCGGAGGTGATAAAGTTTAAGTTGAAGTTTAGGTTCTTTTCAAACTCTCAAGTCCTAAGCCTCCGTCTCACCTCATCCTCATCTTAATCCTAATCCCCATTTCGGTTGGGCGTTGGTTGTGGAAAGCGGAAAGAAACGCCCACGTCCACGAACCTTTCCCCCCATCCAACATTAAAAAGCTTCGGACCGAATTCCGCTCCCATCAATAATGCTTTTCAGAGTCCCGATCGGGATCGGCTTTGAACCATGGAAAGGCACGATCACCTGGCGCCCCTCGGCATTCCGCCACTTCTGGTGGCTACCCGCTTGATCGATTTTCTGAAACCCATGCTGGCGCAGAACCCGCGCCACTTCCTTGGCGTTGCGGACCGGAAACCGGCGGCTCACGCCGCCGAAACCGCCAAAACCTTGGCCCGGCCCGGCAACTTGATCTTGGAGGGCTTAAACCATAGCGAGAGGGCCTGCCGCGCGTTCCGCACCGCCTCCCGCTCCGTGTCCCCGGCGGAAGCACAACCGGGAATTTCAGGAAAAACCGCGGACCATCGCCCCGTTTCCAGATCCTCAGCCACCACCAAACGGAATTTCATGCCTTCAAACTATCCCCTCTCCTCCGCCCGTCAACGGTCATGGTTTTCAAGGGAAAGCGGGAGGTGGCAGGCCAGGTGGGGCCGACCGTCCTTGGGCTGCATGGCTTTAGCGGAGCAGGCCCCGGTCGGCCGATTGTCAATTCAGCGAACAAATCTCATGCGCACCATCGACCTATGAGGATCACTGGCCCTACGCAATATCCGATCTTCCGTTAACCTTCACAACTCCCCTTCCACCTCCCGCTTGCCCCATTTCACTAAAAAAAAACGAGGCGAGGGTCGGAATCGAACCGACGAATACAGCTTTTGCAGAGCCGTGCCTTACCACTTGGCTACCCCGCCGAGATCTTCTTCATCATTCTACCACTTTTCCCCTCCGTCAAACCGCCGGGCCCTAATTTTTGATCGCCGCCACCAGCACCTTGTCCAACCGGTGCCGGTCCATGTCGACCACCTCGTACCGGTGTCCGCGGTACTCGATGAAATCCCCCTCCTTCGGCACCCGCGCCAAATGATGCACGATAAATCCGCCCAGCGTCTGGTAATCCCCATCGAGCCGGAAGTGATCCGACCCCTTGCCGATCTCTTTGGCAAAATCCTCCACCGGCAAGGTGGCGTCCACCAGCCACGACCCATCCTCCCGCTTGACCGACCGGGCCTTCTGCCGGTCCTCATGGGAGGGCAGATCGCCCACGATCGCCTCCAGCAGATCGAGCAGGCTGAGAATTCCGGTGATGCTGCCAAACTCGTCGCTGACCAAGGCCACCCGCTGCTTGGCTTTCTGCAACTGTTCCAACGCCCGCAGGGCGGGAATGGTTTCGGGAATGATCAGGGCCTGGGTGGCCAGATCCGCCGGCAGGGCGGGCAACCCCGCCGCCATGTTGGCCCACAGCGCCTTGACGGAGACCACACCCAAAATATTTTCCCGCGTGCCCCGGTAAACCGGAAAGTGGGAGTGACCGCTGGCCACCAAGGCCCTCCAGGTGGTCTCCGGCGGATCTTCGGCGTTGATCCAGACGATCCGCACGCTCGGCGTCATCAACTCCTCCACGCGCAACTCGTCCAACCGGAGCACCCGCTCGACCATCCCCTGCTCGGTCGAGCTGAAAACCCCCGCCCGCTTCCCCTGCTCCAGCAGATGGCGCAGCTCCTCGTCGCTCACCGGCGCGGTCTCCCCCGTGCTGCGCACGCCGAACAAGGCCGCCAACGCATCCGTCACCCAGGTGAAAAGCCGGACCACCGGGCCCATGCCGCTGGCCACCGCCTGGATCGGACGAGCCAGCCGGGAGGCGATCGTCTCGCTATGCGCCAAGGCCAGACGCTTGGGCAAAAGTTCGCCGAAAATGATCGAGGCGGCGGTGATCACCAACACCACCAAACCCAGTGCCAGGGGATCGGCCACCGACATCGGGATGGAAATGGACTCCAGCTTGGCCGCCAAAGGCTTGGCCAGCACCGCCCCTCCCATCGCTCCCGATAAAATGGCGATCATCGTGATGGCCACGCTCACGGTGGAAAGCAACGCGCTCGGAGACGAAGCCAGTTCGTAGGCCGCCTTGGCCCCGCCATCCCCCGCCTCCGCCCGCTGGCGGAGCTTGCTCCGGCGACTTGAGACAACCGCCAGCTCGGCCATGGCAAAAAGACCGTTGGCCAGTATCAGTATGCTGAGTATAAATCCTTCCATATTAATAATTTAATTTATATTTATAAGGCTTCGAAGCATCTCCTAACCAGAAATCATAGGATAAAAACCTTCGCGGAGAAGCCTGCGTCTCAGGCCCAAAAATGCCTGATCCAAGACCAGATTTCCGAGACGGCTTTGGGACCCAGAAGATAGAGGGCACCAAAAAACAGGATGCATGGCACGGCCGCCAGATATCCGGCGATCATGAAAAAGCCGTCATCTTCCAGCAGGGCCAAAGCCACCAACAAAATCGGAATCGCCGCCAAAAGGTTGCTGAAGGGAATGGGCAGCGGCAGGGCCAGAAGGATGGCCAGAAAGGCGACCAGCAGGCCATGCATCCGAAGAAGGAATATGTTTCGACACAGGATACTCAACCTCGGATGAAGGATCTTTTCTGCGGGGACGGCCAGTTTCCGCAAACCCTCGAGCAGCCCCTCGGTGGTCGAAGGGGAAATTTTCCGCACCAGCAACCAACCGGGCAGCCACGGGGCTTGGCCAAACGAGATCCTCAGCCCGGTAAAAATCAGGACGATGCCAAAGGGGGTGGATAGACCCGGAATCTGCACGGGAAAACAGAAGGGCATGGCCAGGATGGCAAGGATCGCCGCATGTCCCTTGCCCTCGAGGGCATGCATCAATTCCCCGATACTGATTCCCCGATGGCCCAATCGTTCCTCCAGACGCCGCACCACCGAGGAGATGGCACCTTGGCGGGCTACTCCATCCCCCCGTCTGCCTGACTTCACGGTTGGGCGGAAAAGGAGCGGCCCAGGAGGTGGGAAAGATAGAGGCCGTAGGCCACCAGCATCGCCACCCCGATGGCCTTGCGCCGCTTTTCATCCGCCCGCAACAAGGGCAGGACAACGAAGGTGGCGAGAAGCATCACCCCAAAATCCAGCTGGTTGACGTTGGGTGCAGACAGGGGCCGGAAAAGTCCTGCCAGTCCGAGAACCCCCAAGCAGTTGAAAATACAGCCCCCGATAACGATTCCCCCCGGAAGGTTTTTTTCCTTCCGCACGAGGGCGGAGCCCACGGCAAACAACTCGGGCGCCGAAGCCGCCAGGGGAATGACCGCCAGCGCCAGCCCGGACTGCGAGATGCCTAACATTCCGGCACCGGTCACACAGGATTTCACCAAATAGCGGGATCCCGCAAAAAGCAGAACGATCCCCCCGGTCAGCTGGATCAACTCTACCCACTTTGATGACCCCGCAGGGGGAAGATCGTGCTCCATCCGGTAAATCACCCGGCTATCCGCCTCCACCTCGGAGGAGAACCAGACAAATACGGCATACACCGTCAGGGCAAAAACCAGCAGGCTGGCCTCAAACCTGCCGACCCAACTGTTGCGCAGGAGATAGGCCACCAGGGCGGCGGCCGCCACGAGAATGGGGGCCTCGGCCTGGAAAAGCTGAGGCCGAAATCTCAACGGCCGGGTCAAGGCGGAGAGCCCGAGAATCAGACAGATGTTGGCCGTGACTCCCCCCACCGCATTGCCCACGGCAATGTCCCCCTGTCCTTTTCCCGCCGCCCACAAACTGACAAAAAGTTCGGGTGCGGAGACGCCAAAAGCCACCACCGTGGATCCCATCACCAGCTCGGGAACCCCAAACCTCCGGGCCAACCCCGTGGCTCCGCCGACCAAAAGACGGGCCCCGTAAACCTGCAGAAGAATTCCAGCCACCAGAACAACCGCGACCTGCCAGGGATCCCGCGTGTCCAAACCGATCGGATTGGCGAGGACAGTGGCGAGGGGAAAACTCATCCTGCCTAGATTACCTTCTCCCCGAGGTCAGGCCAAGACCGCCCAAACCGCCCCAAACAGCAAACCTGCACCCAACGCCCTCACACCCAAGATCCTGCCGGGAAGTCCCGCCTCCCGGTTTCCCACCCACCGCCCCAGAAAAAAAACCAAACCAACCGACCAAAGCCCCCGCAGGGCGTAAACAATGTTCACCCCCACCGGATCCCCACTGAGGACAATACCCGCCAAAACCCCCACCGCCTGCATTCCGATCAGAACCACCCCGGTCACCAGCCAACCTTTGCCGGACCCTCTGGCTAATCCGCCCCAGGCCCAGACAGGAAGAACCCATGCCGAGAGCACAGCCAAGCCGGACATCATCATCGGGCCAAACAAGGCCAGCCCGATTTGCGGCGCGGCCTTGGCCACCAGCACGTCGGTTAGAGAGAAACTGGCCGCCGCCAACAAGCCCCAGCCCACCGCCCGCCATGCACCTTTCTTTCTTCCTCCCCCACTCCAGCTCAGGAGGGCAACCCCCAGGGAGCAGAGGGCCGATCCGATCCAGAACTTGGCGGGAACCCGACCCGGAAGAAAACAGGCGCAACCCAACGCCGTCAGCACCACCTTGCTTCCCAAGACCGGGGTGGCCACGGACACGTCGCCCCCCGCGAGGGCGCGGAACGTTCCCACCTGACCCAGAAAAAAAAGAACGGAGCAAACGGGCGGCGCCAACCACATCCAGACGGGGAGATTTGCCGACGGTATTTTTGCCCCAAGGAGCAGGGGCAGGAAACAAAGCCACATCGCCAGGTTGGACCCCACCAGAACCCGCCTCGGTGGTTGCCCCATCTCCAGACTGCGTTTGATAAAAAGAGTTCCCGCCGCATAGACCCCGGAGGAAAAGAGAGGCAGGATCAGGTACGCATGGCCCGTCATCCAGGAAAAATGCCCCAGAAGCCCGCCCCAACCCAAGAACGGATCTGGACGGGCATCACCCGCCCCCAGGATGCCCACGAACGCGCCGACGCTGCCCTCGCGGGACTGAGCGGGGAATCCCGCTCCCGCATCCAACAATGGATGAAACTGGGTCGGGTCACGCGGGATGGGAAACCTGTCGGCCCCAGGGATCGCCTTCCCGCAGGTTCGCAAATTTCCATCCGGATTCCCCCACCCGCTCCGAGGGACGTCAGCCCGGAACCGTTGCCACTGGAGATTCTCCACGAGGACGCCGAACTGTTGGTTGTCAACAAGGCCGCGGGGATGCACGTCCATCCGGGGGCGGGTCGTCCCACCGGTTCCCTCGCCGCCGCCCTGCTCCATCACTGCGGCGGCCGACTGGCCCCCGGGAGCGGACCCGACCGGCCCGGCATCGTGCATCGTCTCGACCGGGAAACCACCGGAATCCTGGTCGCGGCAAAAAAGGATGCCGCCCACCGGGAACTCAGCCGTCAGTTCCGCGAGCGGGAAACGGAAAAAATCTACCTCGCGTTCGTCCTGGGCCGGCCGCGCGGCAACGCCGGGCTCTGGGAGGGATCCATCGGCCGCCACCCCACGGTCCGCCAGCGTATGGCTATCCGCACCCGGGGCCGCACCGCCAAGACCGAATGGAAGATCGTTGCCTGCTGGCCGGGCGCCACCTTGCTGGAACTGCGTCTTCACACCGGTCGAACACACCAGATTCGCGTGCACGCCGCGGCCGCCGGCTGCCCCGTGGCCGGCGATCCGGTCTACGGTGGCACCAACGCCCTCACCCGGGCCGCCGGAATCTCCCGCCAGCTTCTCCACGCCCACCGTCTTTCCTTCACCCACCCAAAAAGCGGTGAATACCTTTCTTTTGAGGCTCCCCCTCCGGCCGATTTTAAGGCATTCCAATCCTACCTCGATGAACGCTGAGCTCCGCCAACACGCCGCCCGCTATGTGGAGCTCCTCCAGCGCCACGGAAAAAAAGACGCCTGGCTGCCCGCCGGTCTGGCACGCCGGCTCCCGGTCGCCTCGCCTTCTTCCTCCCCTTCGACGCGAGCCTCATCCACGGGGAGGGAAATCCGTCCGGCTTCCCCGACCTTGGCCCGAGGTCCTGTCCCCCCTTCGCCGGCCAAACCCAAGAACGATTTTGACCTCAACTCCATCCTCAAAGGCGTTCAGGGATCCAAAGCCGACAAGCTGTCCGCCCTGCGGGAAAAAACCGCCGCCTGCAAAATCTGTCCTCACCTGGCCAAATCAAGGACGCAGGTCGTCTTTGGCATTGGAAATCCGGAGGCCAAATTGATGTTCGTCGGGGAAGCCCCGGGTGCGGAGGAGGACAAAAAGGGGGAGCCCTTTGTCGGCCTGGCCGGAAAACTCCTCACCAAGATGATCACCGCCATGGAACTCACCCGGGAACAGGTCTACATCGCCAATGTGCTCAAATGCCGGCCCGACATGCCGGCCAATACCAGCGGCAACCGGAAACCCACCCGGACGGAAATGGACGCCTGTCTGCCGTACCTGCGCGCCCAGGTCGCCATCATCGCCCCGACGGTCATCGTGGCGCTCGGCTCCACCGCGGTGGAGGGACTTTTCGGCCCGCAAAAAACCACCATCTCGCGGTTGCGCGGCACCTGGATGGAACTGGATGGCGTGCCGGTCCGTCCCACCTTCCATCCCAGCTACCTGCTGCACAACCAGGACCTCGCCCTCAAGCGGCTCGTCTGGACCGATCTGCTCGCCGCGATGGAAAAGCTATCGCTCCCGATCTCGGAAAAACAGCGGGGCTACTTTCTCAAGCCCGCCGCGTGAAGCTCGTCATCGTCCTCACCACCGTGGCCCGACAATCACAGGCGCGGGAACTGGCCGGAGCCGCCCTTCAGGGTCGCCTCGCCGCTTGCGTGCAGATTCTCCCCGGGATGGAGTCCCATTACGTTTGGCAGGGAAGAAGAAAGAGATCCCGGGAGTTTCTTCTTCTCGCGAAAACCACCGCCCCCCGGTGCAAGGGGCTGATGCAACTCTGGACCCGGATTCATCCCTATGATTGTCCCGAGATGGTCGCCCTCACCGGAAAATCCGCCTCGGCCTACGGCCGCTGGGTCGCGAATGCGACCTCCCTCTGACTTCAGCCCACGACCACGAGCTTGATTTCCTCCGGCAGGTGGGCCGACACCTCCCGCACGGTATCTCCCCGCAACAAGTTGATCAGAAGACCGCGGCGGGTTCCCCCCAGCACCACCACATCCGCCCCCAAGGTGGCCGCCAGCTCCACAATCATGTCGGAGGCCTTGTTCGCCGTGCAGTACACCGGGGTCATAGCCACTTTGGAATCCTTGGCGATGCGAGCCGCCTCGGTCAGGACCTTCTCCGCCACGGGATCGTCCTGCAGGCGGCCGCTGACCTCCGTGGCCACCTGCACCTCGCGGATATAGAGGAAGTAGAGACGCGAACTCCGCAGTTTGGCCTCCTCGAGGGCAAATTTGGCCGAGGGGGTGAGTCCACGCGCCGCCACCAGAATCCGACCCCCCTCCTCGCCCTCCTCCTCACCGAAAACGGGAGTAGCGGGGCCGGTTGTGACGGCAACCGGAACCGGTCCCTTGGCGGTCTCCTCCTTCAACTTCGCCCGGTAGGTTTCCCGGACGAACAGGCCGACCCCGCAAACCGTCAGGGCAAACATCAGGGCGTGGACCTTGGTCACCGCAATGGTGACCCAGATGGCTCCCATCAAAACCGCCGTCCCGATCATCACCCCCCTTTGCCACATCGCCATCGGAAGCGTCTTGTCCGTGCTGGTGGAGGCCAAGTTTAGGGTGATCGCCCCAACCACCCCGATGGCATAGAGCGAGGCCAATGCCTCAAAGCCCGGAGCCAGATCCAGGATGAGAATCGGCAGACCGACGGAGACGATCAGGGGCACCCAGGGCACTCCCTGGCGGTTGAGCATGCGGAAGACGGGCGGCAACTCGCCGTCCTGGGCCATGCTGTAGAGAATGGCCACCGTGGCCACGATGGCGGTGTTCACCGCGGAGAGAAGCAACAGACCAACGACCACTCCCACGGCCAAGCCGTAGCTGGGATGCACATAGTATTCGGCCATTTTGCGGAGAAAACTTTCCGGCTTGCTGAAACTTTCCTCCGGCATGCCCGCGGCCAGGATTCCAAGGGCTGCGGTCAGCAGACAGACCTCGGCCATCACCAGCCAGATGGCCCGACGAGCGTTCCGGCGGACGGAAGGTTTTTCGGGTGAGGATTCCGGATCGGGTTTCATCACCCCCGTGGTGTTGGCCACCGCCTCCACTCCCGACAAGGCGAGAACCATGCCGGCAAAAAGCTGCCAGCTGTGACCCAAACCCTCCGTGGGCCAATGCCAATGAAGGACCGGCTGGTTCCATAATCCGCCGGCCACCAACCCCAGCACCACGAGGACCATGGGCACCGCCAGATAGACTGCCAAACCGGAGGAAAGCCGGGGCCCGAAATAGTTCAGCACTCCGAGAGCAAAAATGGCGAGGATTGCCCATCGGGTGGCATCCCCCGTCCCGAAATAATTGAAGGCCTCATAGCAACTCATCGAGGCGGTCACCGCGTAGTCCGCCAAAAGGAGAAGCGCGCCGACCACGGCCAGCCGGGCACTGTGCGTCCGGGCGGCATGATAGACTCCCCCACCTTCGGGGAAGTAACGGCAAACCCACACATAGTTGCAGCCCACCAAAAAGGTCAGCCCGGCGATGGCGGCCAAATAGGCGGGGGCCGCGTAGCCCGCCAAAAGAACCGCTAACCCGATGACATAGGCCTTGCTCGTCCCCCAGTCGCCGTACAGGAGGGCGGCCGCCCGCAACCAGCCCACATTCCGCGGGCGGCTTCCGTGGATCACCATTTCACTCATTTCGTCCGGAGGAACTCCTTCACAATCGGGGCCGTCATACCCGAGCGCACCATCGGGGTGATCAGGTAAATCCCGCGGAAATGTTCGGCCACTTCCCGGGCAAGCTCCGCCGCGACCTCCCGCCCGTAGTCCGCCTGGGCGGGCCCCTCCGGCAGCGACCGGATCTTGTCGCGGACGGCATCGGGAATGGAAATGCCCGGAACTTCATGATGGAGGAACTCCGCGTTGCGCGAGCTGATCACCGGCATCACCCCGACGAGCACGGGAATTCCCAAGGGGCCCAAAGCCTCCTTCATCTTCCGGATCATGGCCTTTTCATACACCGGCTGGGTCATGACAAAATGCGCCCCTTTTTCCATTTTACGTTCCAACTTTTTGACCTGGGCGTCGAAATTTTTTGAGTTGGGGTTGAAAGCCACGCCGATGACAAACTCCGCCCCGGGCCCGATTTCCCGGCCGGCCGAGTTCCGGCCCTCGTTCATCTGCCGGATCAGGTCGATCAGACCCAGGCTGTTGACGTCGTAGACGGAAGTGGCCCCGGGATGGTCGCCGAATTTTGAGGGATCACCTGTCAGGGCCAAAACATGCCGGTGCCCCAGCGCCGCCAGCCCCATCAGCTCGCTCTGGAGACCGATGAGGTTTTTGTCGCGGCAGGCCAGATGGATCACACTGGTCGTGCCGAACTTTTCCCGCAGAAGGGTCGCCGCCGCCGTGTTGGCCACCCTCAAAATCGCCAGGGAGTTGTCGGCCAAGGTCAGGGCGGTGGCTCCGGCCTGCACCAGCTCCTCTGCCGCCTTTAAAAAAGGCCCCATGTCCAACCCGCGGGGGCTGTCGAGTTCCACCACCGCGATGCGGCCTTTTTTCAATCGATCCAAGATGGAATCCTCACGTTTTCTTTTTTCCACGGGGGACGAGACCTGGATGGCCTCGCGTTTGGCCTCCACCGCGGGACGCGGGGAAAGGTTGGGTTGCAAACGGTCCACCCGGGCCTTCAAGGCCCGGATATGGGCGGGACTCACCCCGGATCCACCGCCCAGCAGGGTCACCCCCAGCGCGGGAAGTTCTGCCATTCTCTCGGCGAAGTAGTCCGGATGGTTGGCGTAAAGGTAGCGTCCCTCAGAAAATTCCGGCTGACCAGCATCGGGATAAGCCGCGAGGACCTTGTCCGGTCCCGAGGAAATCCGTTTCAAGAGGGATCCGCAGGCGCTGGGACCAAAGGCCGGGGCCACCCCCACCACCTCGGCCCCCGCCCCACGCAATTTCCTGCAGGTTTCCTCCCAATCTTTTCCACCCGGCAGGGTTCCCTCACGACCCGAGGCCAGCAGGGCAATCACCGGAAGATGATGCAGCTCACGCACCGCACCGATCGCCACCTCCAACTCCTCGGGATCGGCAAAAGCCTGCAGAAGCACCGCGTGGACCCCCCCGTCGATCAGCGCTCCCGCTTGGGTACGGAAGAGTTCCTCCAACGCCCGATTTCCCAACCCGTTACGATCAGCCGCAGTCAAACCGCTGGGTCCGATGCAACCGGCAACCCAGGCACCGCTCTTGCCCACCTCACCCAGGGCCAATTTGGCTGCTTTCCAATTGATTTCATTCGCCTTGTCCTCCAACCCATGCCGGCGCAAGGCCAAGCGGTTCGCCGCAAAGCTGTTTGTCGCGATCAACCCAGCACCTGCCTCCAAAAAGTCCCGATGTACCGCCACAACCCTTTCCGGCTCAACCAAATTCAACCCCTCAAAGCTTCTCCCCAAAGGCACTCCCTCGGCATAGAGACAGGCCGCGACTGATCCGTCCCCGATCAGGATTCGCGATGTGAGGGTCTCCAAAAGATTTGCCATGCCTGATAATCCCATTCAGAATAAGATTTGTGAAATCCTCGACAGTCATAAAAAAGCGGGAAAACGAAGATAACCCTTTGTCCTCCAATATTGAGGAGCTTATTAACGCCGCCGGAATCAAGGACCAACGGCAAATCTTCAGGGAGATGATTTCAACCGTTCTGAGCCTCGGTTCAAACGGAACAAATTTAGGGGACCTCAAGCAGTTCAAGCGCGTCATGCGTGAGATTCGGGATGCCAATCAGGTCTTTGCCCCTTATCGCGGCATCAAAAAAATTTCGGTCTTTGGTTCCGCCCGGACCCAACCGACCTCGGCCACCTGGAAAGCCGCCCACCGTTTTGGCCAACTCATGCAGGAAGCCGGCTATATGGTCATCACCGGTGGAGGAGACGGGATCATGGGCGCCGCCCAGGCCGGAGCGGGCCGGGCCCACGGGTTTGCCCTGAACATCGAGCTTCCCTTCGAGCAGGAGCCCAACGAGACCATCCGCGGGGACAGCAAACTCTTCAATTTCAAATATTTTTTCACCCGCAAACTGAATTTCGTGAAGCACTCCAACGCCATCGCCCTTTTCCCTGGCGGATTTGGGACCATGGACGAGGCCTTCGAGACCTTCACCCTGATGCAAACCGGAAAATCCGACATCATCCCGTTGATCATGGTTGATGCGCCGCGCGGCAACTTCTGGAAGACCTTCGAGAAATACATGCGGGAACATTTGCTCGGGGACGGCCTGATCTCCGAGGAGGATTTCACCCTCTTCAAGATCACCGATGATCTGGAATTTGCCCGGCGGGAAGTGGTGAACTTCTACTACAACTTCCACTCCTACCGCTACGTCGGCAACGTCATGATCATCCGGATGCAACGGCAAATCCCCCCCGGAGCCCTGGTCCGGCTGAACGAGGATTTCAACGACATCCTGCGCCCCGAGACCCTGATCACCGTCTGTGACCCCTATCCCGAGGAGGCCAACGAGCCCGAACTCGCCTCGCTCGCCCGCCTTTGCGTTCCCTTCAACCGCCGAAATCTCGGCCGGCTCCGCGCCCTGCTCGACCGTCTGAACCAGTTCTAATTTTGTTTTGGGGATCTCGGGAAAAAGGATTATCCCACTCTCGTGTGAACTCTTAGATCGATCTTCGACGCAGCAAACAGGCACCGAACCCGATCAATAAAAGGGATAAGGAAGACGGCTCCGGCACAGAAGTCACCACATAAGAAGTTACTGCAGGTCGGGCGGTTACCCCTGCCGAAAGGTTGATGTCCCCCGCTTGGTAAGCCAAGGTGAAACGTTGGGTCGAAGCATCCGCCACGAAAGATCCCGTCACGAACCAGGCACCATTGGATGTCCCCGAACCAAAGAAAGCGCTGTCATTAACCCTCCAACCTTCGGACTGGCTGAAAATCTGGATTTCATAGTTTTGCCCCGCCGTTAATCCTCCCACATCCCAATAAATACTCCCTCGCCCACTGGCTCCTTGATAACCGTCCTTAAAAAGAATATTTAAAACGGAATCTCCCGTGTTTTGCAGCAGACCTCCGTAGCCCCCTCCACTCCCACTCGGGGTAAAACGGGAAAAATCGATCGATCGGTTGCGGAAGGTGTCTTGGACGTTCAGCAGACTGGTCCGACTCATATCGGCATACTTCGCCTCGACCACGGCTCCCGGAATAAGCTGGGCGTAGGCGTCCGCCGCTACTCCGGTCTGAGTGACATACGTAAAGCCCGTATCCCAAGTGATCACTGCAGCAGCCAAAGGAGAAGAGCTCGCCAGGGCGAGCCCTAGCACAAAAAATAAGCGTCGAATCACCACCGGTTAACTTACGCGATTTTCCTGTTTTTCAAGGAGTTTTTAAATAGCTTAAGTCCCTGCCTAGCAGGGATTTTTTCAATGAACGATCAAGCGTGGGCTGCTTGAAACCTGCGCGGCCCCCATTTCGATTTCGGAACCTCAATTTCCCGCACGGCCAACTTGACCCGGTCTGGCCCCAAAGCTTCCCGTAGTTTTCCAATCGCCACCATGCTGGGTTGGATCCGCATCTGCGCCCCCACCTCCAGTAAAACTTTCTTCCCCTCCGCCTCCACTTCCAACCGCATGGGGGTTTCGCCGGAATGCGCCGCGACAATCTCTTTCACCTTGGCCATGACCTCACCCGCCAACTGCTCCCGGTTGGGCGCCAGATGGACATGGGTGACCAGCTTGGTCATCGCCGCTTCCAACGTGATGCATTCCGAGGTCCGGAGCCGCACCCGCTCCTCCGCGTCCGTATCCACCGAGCCCCCGACAACTAGCGGACTGCCCACCTTCAAAGCCATGCCGGCTTCCCGGTACAAATCCGGAAAAATCATAATCTCCATCCGCCCTGTCTTGTCCTCCAACATCACCCGCGCATATGGCTTCTTGTCTTTCTGGGTCAGCCGGACCTCCACCGCCGTCACCACCCCGGCCATCCGGGCCACCGTCCCACTCTGCATTTCATCCGGTTCCCCCAGGTTCAGTGTCCGGAAAGCCCGGAGATCCGCCTCAAACTCGTCCGCCGGATGGCCCGTGACGTAAAATCCAAGCAACTCCTTCTCCGCCGCCAGCTTCTCCCGCTTCGGCCAATCCGGAAAATCCGCCGGCGCCTTCTCCCCCCCTGTCTTTTTTTGGGGAGCCACCTCCTCCATCAACCCAAAGAGCGTCCCCTGCCCACGCTCCTTGTCCCGCGAGGCCGAGGCCGCCAAGGACATCGCCGCATCCACCTTCGAAGCCAGCCAGGCCCGGTTCGGGCTGATTTCGTCGAAAGCCCCCGAACGAATCAGGCTCTCCACCGCCTTTTTGTTCATCGCCTTGTACTCCACCCGGGCACAGAAATCCTCAATCGAACCGAATTTTCCACCCGACTTTCGCGCCTCGAGGATCGCATCCACACACGCACCGCCCACGTTCTTGATCGCCCCCAGGCCGAAGAGAATCTGGTTGGGCTGAACGGTGAAGTTATTCTCGCTGGTGTTCACGCTGGGTGGAAGGATGCGGATTCCCATGTTCTGGGCCTCCGCCGTGAAGAGCGCGATTTTGTCCGTATTGTCCAGTTCGTGGGACAGGAGGGAAGCCATGTACTCCGTCGGATGGTTGGCCTTGAGGTAGGCGGTCTGGCAGGCCAGAACGGCGTAGGCCGCGCTGTGGCTTTTGTTGAATCCGTATCCGGCGAACTTTTCCAGCAACTCAAAGATTCTCAGCGCCTGCGACCGTGGAATTTCATTCACCTTGGCGCAGCCCAGGACGAAGGTCTCCCTCTGCTTGGCCATCTCCTCCGGCTTTTTCTTGCCCATGGCTCGGCGCAGAAGGTCGGCCTGCCCGAGGCTGTAGCCGGCCAGCACCCTCGCGGCCGCCATCACCTGCTCCTGATAAATCAGCACCCCGTACGTTTCGGAACTGATTTTTTCCAAAAGAGGATGTTCGTAACTAAACTGGGTTTTCCCTTTTTTCCGCTTTACGTACTCGTCGATCAGGTCCATCGGGCCGGGGCGGTAGAGCGCGATCAGCGCAATCAGGTCCCCGATGCCCTTGAGGTCGAAGATCGCGCAAGTCCGACGCATCCCGGGCGACTCCACCTGGAAGACCCCCACATTTTCCGCGCGGTTCAAAAGGGCGTAGGTTTTCGGGTCATCCAGGGGAATTTCCTCCGGGGTCATCTTTTTGCCGGTGGTCTGCGCGACGAGGGCCAGGCAGTCCTGGATGACCGTCAGGGTTTTCAATCCCAGAAAATCCATCTTCAACAACCCGATGTCTCCCACCGCCCCCATGGAGAACTGGGTCATCACCGCCCCGGTGTCGTCCCGGGTCAGCGGCAGATAGTCGGTCAGATCCCGGTCGGCAATCACCACTCCGGCCGCATGCGTTCCGCTTTGCCGCACCATCCCTTCCAGTTGGAGGGCGGCATCGATCACCGGCCTGACCGACTCCTCCTGCGATAGATTTTTCAGTTCCGGCACCTGTTTCAAGGCATCCGAAAGCTTTGCCCCGGGGACCTTGGGAATGAGATCCGCGATCCGTGAGGTCTCCCCAAAACTCATGCCCATCACCCGCCCCACATCGCGCACCGCCATCTTCGCCCCCATCGTTCCGAAAGTGATGATCTGGGCCACGGCCCTCTCCCCGTATTTGTTCCGCACGTAGGCGATGACCTCCTCCCGCCTATCGGGACAGAAATCGATATCAATGTCAGGCGGGGAAATTCGCTCCGGATTGAGAAACCTCTCGAACAGCAGGCCGTAGCGGATGGGGCAGAGGTCGGTAATTCCCAGGACGTAGGAAACAAGGCTTCCCGCGGCACTGCCGCGGCCCGGGCCTACCGGGATGCCCTTGCGTTTGGCGTAGTCGATGAAATCCCAGACGATGAGGAAATAACTAACAAACCCGGTCTTTTCGATCACCCCCATCTCAAATTCGAGGCGCTCCTTGAGCTCCGCGTCCGCCTCGACCCGGGGACCGTACCTTCGGGCCAGACCCTCACGACACAACTTCCGGAAGTAGGCCTCCCGGGTCATCCCCTCCGGGACGGCAAAGGCGGGAAACTTGTTGCCTCCCAGCTCCAGTTCCAACTGGCACCGCTCCGCGATCTGGCCGGCATTTTCGTAGGCTTCGGGGAAATCGGCAAAAAGCCGGGCCATCGCCTCGCTTTCCTTGAGATAGAACTCCTCGCCGTACGATTTCATCTTGCGCTCCGGATCGTTCAGCCGGCCATTGGTCGCGATGCAGACCAGAATCTCCTGGATGATGGCATTCTCTTTTTGGACATAGTGAACGTCGTTCGTCGCCACCAGAGGGGTGCGGGTCTCCTGCCCCAACTTGCGGTAAAACGCGCGGATCTTCTCCTGCTCCGGCAGGCCATGGTTCTGGATCTCGAGGTAAAAATCCCCCTTGGGAAAAATCTCCCGGTATTCGCCGAAAATCCTCCGTGCATCCTCCTCTCTCCCCTCGAGATAGGCGGAGGCGATTTCCCCCTTGATGCAGGCACTGGTGCCAATAAGCCCGGCGGCGTGCTTGGCCAGCAGCTTTTTGTCGATGCGGGGCTTGTAATACACGCTCTCCAGATGTGCCGCCGTGACCAGCTGGATCAGATTCCGGTACCCCTCCGGATTGCGCGCCAGCAACAGGAGGTGGTAGTTGGCATCCTTGCCCCCGGCTCCCGATTTTTTTTCAAACCGGTCCCCGGGAGCGATGTAAACCTCACATCCAAGGATCGGCTGGACTCCCTGCTCTTTGGCGGCTTTGTAAAACTCCAGGGCCCCGTAAAGGTTCCCGTGGTCTGTCAGGGCCAACGCCGGCTGCCCCAACTCCTTGGCGCGGGCCACCAGTTTGGGAATTCGACAAGCCCCGTCCAGCAGGGAGTACTCCGAATGACAATGCAGATGGACAAAAGGACGGGCCACGACTGAACAATCTGTTCCCCCTCCTCTCTTCTTCCAGCGAATTCCTCCAAAACCCGCCGATCGGATGGGGAAAATTATCCCATTTCTGAAAAATCCCCGCTTCCCCGCCCTGCGGGTTTTCGGTAGGGTTGTTATTTCATGGTTGAAATCAGACTCAAACGCGGGGAGTCGGTCGACAAGGCCCTCCGCCGCCTGAAAAAGAAGCTCGATCGCGAGGGCATCCTTCGCGACGCCCGTGCCCGCCGGACCTACGAAAAGCCCAGCGTACGGCGCCGTCGCAAGATGAAGGAACCGAAGATCAACTTCTACGGCAATTTCTCCCTCTGATTCCCCAGGGTCCCAGGATCAGGACCCCTTCTCTGCCGCCTCGGTTGACCTTCTTCTCCCACCGGACAACCCTTTCCGGGGCCGGGTCACGGTCCTGCCTGCCGTCACCTCCACCCAGGATCAAATCCGCAGGTCCCTCCCGTCACCGCCCTCGGTTCTGGCGGCAGAGATCCAAACCCAAGGGCACGGCCGTCAGGGCAGAAGCTGGATCTCTTCCCGACCCCTGGGGCTTTGGGTTTCGATCCTTCTTCAAACCGACCCCGGACAACTCCCTCTCCTCTCCCTCTTGGGCGCGGTGGCAACCTTGGACGCCATCCGAACCCTGACCAGTCTCAAGGCTTCAATCAAATGGCCCAACGATGTTCTTCTGCAAAACCGCAAAGTGGCCGGTCTGCTCGTTGAGACCATATCCCGTCCCGGCAAAACTTCGCTGGCCATCCTCGGGCTGGGACTGAATCTTTTTCAGGAAACCCTGGATTTTCCGGAAGAGCTGCAAAAAAGCGCCATCTCCCTGCGACTGGCGGGAGCGCGTTCCATCCCGCGCGACCAGGCCTTGGCAGCATTTCTTGAATGCCTAAGACAACGCTTGACTCAGTCTCCCCTTGAGATGGTGGCGGATGTCCGGTCTTCCCTCGTCCAATTAGGCCGCACCGCCACGGTGCACACCGCCGGGGAAACTCTGGTCGGCACCGCCGAGAAATTGGATGATGCCGGTCACCTTCATCTTCGTTTGGCTTCCGGGAAAGTTCGGATTCTTTCCTCGGGCGAGTCTGATTTTCCCGCGTGAAGACCAGGGCTTCCTTGGGCATGATCCTCCAGAGATGAACAACCGCATCGACGACCTGTTCGCCCGCCTTCGCCAGGAAAAGCGGAAGGCCTTGGTGGCCTATCTCGTGGCGGGTGATCCGGATCTTGAGACCACGGCCCGCCTTGTCCCCGCCCTGATCGAGGCGGGCGCGGATCTTGTCGAACTGGGTGTTCCCTTCTCGGATCCTTTGGCCGACGGGATCGTCAACCAGCTCGGATGTCAGAGGGCGCTTGATTCCGGAACCACCCTGCCCAAGGTCCTGGAGCTGGTGGCCCGCCTCCGTAGGGAAAAGTGCTCGGCACCTCTGGTTCTCTTCACCTACTACAACCCGGTCTTCGCCTATGGCCGTGAAAAATTCGAGGTCGATGCAGCCAAGGCCGGAGCGGACGGCCTCCTTCTGCTGGATCTGCCCCCCGAGGAGGCCCGGCATGATCTCCCCCGGCAGGGTGACTTGCGCCGGATTGTTCTCGTGGCGCCCACCACACCCGAGGAGCGGGTACGCTCCCTCGCCGCCTCCGCCTCGGGTTTTGTCTACTACGTTTCACGGGAAGGCGTGACCGGCATGCAGAAAAGCCTACCCCTCACATTGAAGGAAAAAGTCGGCTTCTTGAAAAAGTCCACCCCGCTTCCGGTCTGTGTTGGTTTTGGCATCTCCAGCCCCGAGCAGGCGGCCCAGGTGGCCTCCCTGTCCGACGGCGTGGTGGTCGGCAGTGCGATCGTCGATCGGATCGGCAAATTGGGCAATTCCCCCCAACTCCTTTCCGAGGTGACATCGTTCCTGCGGCCGATCGCCGAGGCCGTCCACAGCGCGTGATCCGCATTCTGGGTATCGATTACGGGACGGTGCGGATTGGCCTCGCACTATCCGACCCCACGGGCACCCTCGCATCCCCCCTGCCTCATCTGGAAAACAAATCCCTCGCCCAAATCCAAACGTCCTTGGTTGATCTGATCCGCACCCACGAAATTTCAAGGATTGTGGTCGGCCTTCCCCGCAACATGGACGGCACCTACGGCCCAGCGACGGTAAAAGTCAGAAGTTTCATTTCACAAATTCAGGGGGGTTTGGGGGTGCCCATCGAAACGGAAGACGAGCGACTGACAACCATGCAGGCATCCAAACAATTATCCAGTATCGGTCTGAGCCATAAGGATTTGCGAGACAAGGTCGACAGTTCATCTGCCGCGCTAATTCTCCAACAATACCTTGACCGAACAACACTGACTCCCTAGTAAATTCTCATGCACCTCGGAGGCATCTTTCATAAGCAGCGTCGTTTCTTGGCCCAAACCCCCTTTTTATTCACGGTTTTGTTCACAATTTTGCCTTTGGCATACGGGGGGGATGGAGACCTGACGGTTCCGACAGACAAGGACAAGCTGACGGTTAGCCAAAACGCAAAATCCTCGGAGTCCGACTCCTCGGACTTGGCCTCACAAATCTTTGTTCAGGACAGGATCATGCTGGAGTTCATGACCGGCGTCATGTTCTCCCCTTCCGGCGTTGGTCCGGTGGTTCCGGTTTACAACTATCAGCAAAACAATGTCCGCCTGGGTTGGGTTCTCGACTCCCCGGATGAATGGGGCCCCCAGGCAGGAATCGACGATCCTCTTCGCGGGTCGTTTCAGGCCATTCTGGAAACCACGGGTTCCTACGTTTGGACGAGCTTCGGCACCTACATGGTCGGCATCACCGGCTTGGTACGATACAACTTTGTCCAACCCAACTGGATCGTTGTTCCGTACATTCAAGGGGGGGCAGGCATCATCTATACCAACGCCCGCAACTGGTCGAATCAGGACGCCATCGGAGGAAACTGGGAATTCACCCCGCAGTTCGGCGGAGGCCTGAAGTTTCTCCTGGATAAAAACTGGACGTTCAACCTTGAGGGTGATTTCCAGCACATTTCCAACGCCAACACCTCTGCCCGAAATGAAGGGGTCAACGCCTACGGCGGATTCGTCGGCTTCACCTACATCTTCGACAAGACTTGGAACGATTAAAGGCGAGGGCCGGGGGCATCCCCCACCGCCTGTTGCTCGCATACCGCGGCGAGGATTTCTTTGGTTGGCAAAGACAGGATCCACACCCCACCGTCCAATTGGCTCTGGAACAGGCCCTGCAAAAGATCTACGGACATCAGGTTCCCTTGGCCGGTTCAGGTCGCACCGATCGCGGGGTTCATGCCTTGGGACAGGTGGCCTCTTGCGAACTTCCTCCTTCGCATTCGCCCCGTACTCTGGCCAAAGCCCTTAATTTCCATCTTCCCGCCGGGGTTCGGGTGCTGGAGGTCCGAAGGGAAAAACCCGGGTTTCACGCCCGCTTCTCTGCCAAGGGAAAGACTTACCTCTACCGCATCGCCAACACGGACCCCCGCCATCCACTCGAGGTGGGGCGATCCTGGCATCTTCCCCGCCCGCTGAACCTTTCGGCGATGCGGAAGGCGGCCAGGATTTTCATCGGCCGCCACGATTTTGCCTCCTTCACCTCCAATCCGGGCTACGAACGCCAGTCCACCATCCGCCGGATCCGCTCCATCCGGTTGACCCGCAAAAAAGACGGAGTCATCGAAATGGTCTTTGACGGGGATGGATTTCTCTACCGGATGGTTCGGAACCTCGTGGGATCCATCGTCAAGGTCGGGCAAGGCCGTCTTTCCGCCGGGGATCTCAAAAAAATATTCAAAAATCGCTCCCGTGCCGGGGCCCCACCCACCGCCCCGGCCGAGGGCCTCTATCTGCTCAAGGTCCGTTACTAGATTCGGGTTTTGCTTTCCCCGCGGAATTCAACCAAGAGCAGACCCCTTTTGATGAAAGGGGCGGTCAGCCGCAAATTAGGTAGTGCTGCGCGAAACTCTCCTCCTCAGTCCCGCAATTTCTTCATTCACCTGACTCCAGTTTTGCAGATCGAACTTTTCCGGTGGTGGATTAAGTTTCTGACTGAAAGCTTTCACACGCTCCACGGCCCCGCCCCAATCCTTCTCCGGCATTTCCACCAGGGCGTCACGTGCGATTTCCACGCAGGCTGGATTGTGGCAAATCAAAACGATCTCTTCCCCCGCGCGGATCGCCTGCCGTGACGCCTCCGCACTCCCATAACGGTTGGCGATCGCACCCATTTCCAGATCATCCGTCATGACCAGCCCGCGATAGCCCATGGTTTCCTTCAGCAGGCCTGTCACGATGTCTCGATTCAGGCTCGCCGGCCCGGAATTCTCTCCCCAGGCCGGGAATTGGGCATGACCCACCATGATGGCGTCACAGCGGTTGCCCATCTCGCGAAAAACCTCCAATTCCTCTTTTTCGATTTGCTGCCTCGTCCGTGAAACAAGGGGCAGGTCCCCGTGTGGATCAATTCCGCAAAATGTGTAACCGGGAAAATGTTTTCCCGTTCCTTTCACCCCTTCTTCCTGCATCCCCCTCAGGAATTCGCCGGCCCGCCGCACCACCTCCTTTGGATTTTCGCCGAAGCACCGGCCCGCCAGGGAATTGTCGATTCCGGCACGCTCCCTTGGGGCAAAATCAAGGACTGGTGCGAGGTCAAGGTTCAGCCCCACCAAACTCATCAGACGGCCGGTCAACTTTCCATGCTCATGAAACCATTCGTCCTTGGCCGCGCGGGCCAAATCCTCACCCGACGGCGGTCGTTCCCCCATCACCGCCAAGCGGGAAACCCGACCCCCCTCCTGATCGACTGTCATGATGCCGGGATGATCCAGCAAACCGGCACATTCACGAACAAGCTCATGAAATTGTGAGGCTTCGGCCATGTTGCGCGTGAAGAAAATGAAGCCCCCTGGCTGAACCCGGCGGATCAGGTCCCGCAAACCGTCCGTCAGCTCGGGTCCCGGCAACCCCATGACAATCAGCCGGCCGGCAGGATGAGATTTCACCCCTCTGGCTTTAAGGAAAAGACACCCCGGGCGCACGCTCAAACATCAGTTGCGCTCTCGACCTCACCCATCGTCTTATTCTATGATTTTTCTCTCAAGCATGGCCGCTTTCCAAATCATCTTTACCCCATCAAGCTCCGCCGAGATCACCCGTTTACCCACCCCCCTGCAGGTGGAGGTTCTCCGGGAATTCGACGTTTTGACCGCCGACTTTCTCCAAAGGCATCCCGACCGCTTCGGCACCGTCCGTTGCCCCGACCGGACCCTCTTCCGCTACCGGGCCGGGGATTACCGGATCTATTTTGAAAAAACCGGCAAAGGACTCGTCATCCACCGGGTTCTCCACAAAAATTCCCTCAGGGATTTTGCCTTCCGCTCCCAGCTTCCCCTCTCCGAGGACGAGGTTTTGGGGGAAAATCCGAAGTTCTGGGAGCT
>RHAF01000111.1 GCA_010028775.1 Verrucomicrobiota bacterium
GCCGCCCGGGCCGCCGCCGCATCCCCCTCCTTTGTCACCCTCGGCATCAAGCCCTCCTACCCGGCCACAGGCTTCGGTTACCTGCACCTGGGGCAGAGGACCTTGGGCCAGGTCAAAGGCGGGCCTTTCCTCAAAGTCCGCCGCTTTGTCGAAAAACCCTCCCTATCCAAGGCCCAGGCCTACCTGAAATCGGGCCAGTATGCCTGGAACGCCGGCATCTTTGTCTGGAAAGCCTCCACCTTTCTCGCGGAAGCCGGGCGGCAACAGCCTGCCTTGGCCGGATTTATTGAAAATTTTCCGAAACGCGGATCCTATGCCTCCTATCTCAGACGGGAGTTCACCAAGCTTCCCAAAATCTCGGTCGATTACGCCATCATGGAGCGGGCCAAATCCGTGCTCGCGCTCAAGGCCTCTTTCCCTTGGGACGATGTGGGTTCATGGACCGCCCTGCCCGCTCATCTGCCCACCGACAAACAAGGCAACACCTTCCGCGGCCCCGTCCTTTCCATGGATAGCCGAAACACCCTGGCCCTGGCGGAAGGCGGACGTCCCATCGTCCTGCTGGGCACGGAAAACCTAGTGGTCGTCGATACCCCCGACGCGCTCCTCGTTTGCCCCAAGGACCGGGTGCAGGAAGTGAAGAAGCTGATGGCAAATTTACCACCCAACGTTCTGTAGGGCACCGCTCCGGCGGGGCCATGACCGCGATGGACCGCCAACCTGCCGAACAAAACCTCTTGAAACTCCCCGCCCCACTTCTCTCCCCCAACGACCCTTTTCCCGATCCTGCCCAAGCCAAACGGGACGGGCTGGTTGCCATCACCCTCGAACTCACCCCGGAACGCCTTCTGGAAGCCTACCCCAAGGGCATCTTTCCATGGACGGAGAACCCCGTCACCTGGTGGTCCCCCGACCCCCGGGGAATCCTCCCGCTCGACCAACTACACGTCCCCTCCCGCCTAGAACGAACCATCCGCAGCCAAAAGTTCACCTTCACGATCAACCGGGCCTTTGACCGCGTCATCCGTGGATGCGCTGAAGCGGTCCCAGGCCGCGAACAAAGCTGGATTGGCCCATCCTTCATCCGGGCCTACGGCAAACTCCACCAGATGGGTCATGCCGCGTCCTTTGAGGTGTGGCAGGGGGAGAGGCTGGCGGGGGGGCTCTACGGGGTGAGAATCGGTGATTTCTTTGCCGGCGAATCGATGTTTCGCCACGTGCGGGACGCATCTTCGGCCGCTCTGGTTTTTGCCGTCCGGGCGCTTCGGGATCAGGGTTGTCGGTTGTTCGACCTGCAGATGGTCACGCCGCATACCGCAAGGTTTGGTGGAGCGGAGATATCGAGGACTGAATACCTGAAGCTTCTGCGGCCAGCCATTGGCTAGGGCGGGCTGTCCCCAACTCGCCGGGGCAGAATCAAGGGGGCTGCTGTGGTTTGAAATTAAAAGAAATTTGCAGATCTGTGGGAACGCGCTTCGCCGCCCTCATGACCGAAGCGATATCGGCCGTATCCTCAAACTTTGATTCGATAGGTGCGAGCAGACTCCGCAGCTCGCCCAATCCAACGTTAAAATTCAATCCCCCAAACTCTCGATCGGACGAGCGGGACGGTCTTCCCTACCGAAAGTCCTCCTTCCATTCTTTTGGCACCCGCAACAACAAGGGGCTGACCACCAAAACAATGAGGGGCTTAAGCCAAACGTCTGTGGCCTTGTAAATCCATAGCCCCATCCCATCGCACATCAGCCCGATACAGGCAGCCGAAAGGATGATCCCCTTCAAAATCCCTGCGCCCCCATCCCTCCAGGAACAGATCGCCGTAAAGGCCAGTAACGGTGAAATAAGAACGTAACTATTGGTCTCCGCCCGGGGGTTGAACACGGTCAGAACCAGGCAGGAGCCAACCCAAAGGGCCCAGGAGGCCCTGGGGATCTGACCCCGTCGGTATTTCCACCAGCAGAACCAGAGGGCGGTCAGGGAGACTACGGCCCGGGTTATAGTGTCCAGATGGAAGGGAGTCGGCACATGCACTTTGTGAAAAATGCCAAAGATATCACTGACCCTGAGGTTTTCAGGCGTGTAGGAGCTCGTCAGTTTGTGCAGAAAACCCACATATTGCTGCCAGGCAAAAGACGGGTTGGGATGAAGAAAGCCGATCGCCACCGAGGTCAAGATCCCAGCCAGCAGGATCCCACGGACAGGAGCAAAGACGGCAAAAGCCAAAAGCCAGGGAGCCAAGGCTATCGGCTTGAGGATGAGCGCCACCGACAGAAGCAGACCCGCCATGCTCCACTGATCGCGGCGAAGGGCGATGGCGGCAAGCACCAGGCAGGCCGATAGCGGCAAATTGGTTTGCCCGTTGCTCAGGGAAGCCAGCGACGCGGGAACGGAAAGGAGAACAAGAAACAGAAAAGCGGAATCCGGAAGGCGGGAAGCGGAAAGGGAAACTGCAGGCGGCGGGCGGCAGGCGGATAGGGAGCGCAAAGCTAGGGCAAAGAGGCCAAAGCCGAGGGAGCGCCAGAGGATTTCCCCCAGGATTTCGGGGCGCAAAAGATTTACCGGCGTGAAAAGCACGGCAAAGGGCGGGGCATAGAGGAAACCATGCGTGCCGGGATCGTAGATTTTTTCACCGGCCCACCAACGGCTGGAAGCGAGCCGGTAATTGGGCACCACCCCGGTACGGGTGGGATTGAGGATCAGATAAGTCGACATGCCGATAAAGACAGTGGCAAGGATCGACCATGCTGCGATGTTCCAGCGACGAGGCATGGGATAAGAATCAACAACGTACGATAAAATGACAGCCGTTAATTACGGCGACCCGGTGCGACACCCTGCTTCAATGACTCCCCAAAAACAAAAACCCCCGGGACCCGATCCGGGTCCCAGGGGTTTTGCTTAAGAGTCTTGCTCTAAATATTTTTAGAAGCTGTAGACCACTTCCGCACCGGCATAATGTGCAGGACCGCCTGAGCCGCTTACCGCCGGCCCATCGGTCGAGGCAGAGGATCCGCCAACAGCCCCCGCACCCCAATCCAACCTGTACTCCGCACGGATCATCATGTTGTCGATAATATTAAAACCCGCAGTGATTGTGTATTCCCAAAGATTGTTTCCCGTGTTGTGACCAAAATCACCATTTTGGGTTGTTTGCGCACCATTCACGCCAAACTTGCCCGCATTGTTTGAGCCCAGGAATTCCGCCCGGCTTGCCAGGCTAAACCAGTCGTTGAACTGATATTTTGCATAGGAAGCGGCCCCGTACCAAGTCGTGGCGCCAGCAGCCCCGGAAAAAGTTCCGAGAATGGCATCGAAAGCCAAAAGAAGCTTGTCGTCA
>RHAF01000112.1 GCA_010028775.1 Verrucomicrobiota bacterium
AAAACCCTCCGCAAGGTGGAGGAGGATTTCCAGGGAGTTCGCACCGGCAAAGCCTCGCCCCAACTGGTCGAAAATCTTCGCGTGGATGCCTATGGATCCTCGATGCGTTTGAAGGAACTCGCGGGCATCACCGCGCCCGAACCGCGCCTCTTGGTCGTTCAGCCATGGGACGCCGCCAACGTTGACCCGGTCCGCAAGGCCCTGGAGGAGTCCCAACTCGGTATCACCCCCCAGATCGATGGCAAAATCATCCGACTGCCCATCCCCCAGCTCTCCGAGGAGCGCCGACGCGATCTCATCAAGCTCATTGGCAAACTGGCCGAGGAGGGCCGGGTCGCACTTCGCCACGAGCGCCGCCACGGGATCGAGGCGATGAAAAAAGAGCAGAAGGACGGCAAAATCACCGAGGACGAGCTCTCCGATGGGGAGAAGGAAATCCAGAAACTGACCGACCAGTACTCGGGAAAAATCGACACTCTCTTCAGCGCCAAGGAAGCCGAGCTTCTCAAGGTCTGATGGTCCCCGCCTCGGGAGTAGGCATTGACCCCCTCCCACCGACATCCGCTACGATCGCTCCATGACACCGAGGCTTGAGACCCGTTGAGCGCCATGGTCGAACTGCGGGATGTGTCCAAACGCTTCCCGCATCCCTCCCCAAAACCCGGGCAGGACCCCGTCTTTCGCGCCCTGGACCATGTCAGCCTGGAAATCGAGCCGGGCGAATTCCTCACCCTCCTCGGCCCCTCGGGATGCGGCAAAACCACCGCCCTTCGCATGATCTCCGGGTTGGACACCCCCTCGGAAGGTCGCGTCTTCATCGACGGCGCGGATGTCACCGAGCTTCCCCCTTATCGGCGCAACGTGAACCAGGTATTTCAAAGCTATGCGCTATTCCCCCACCTGAATGTCGGCCAAAACATCGAATTTGGACTGACCATGCAGAAGGTGGAGGCTTCGGAGCGCCGCCGCCGGATGCTGGAGGCCCTCGAATTGGTCTCCCTACAGGGTCTGGAATCCCGCAAACCGGACCAACTTTCCGGCGGGCAACGCCAAAGGGTCGCCCTCGCCCGCGCCCTGGTTTGCCGCCCCAAGGTTCTCCTTCTGGACGAACCCCTCTCCGCGCTCGATGCCAAGCTGCGCCAAAACATGCAACTCGAGCTGAAAAACCTTCAAACCAAACTTGGGATCACTTTTGTTTTTGTCACCCACGACCAGGAGGAGGCTCTGGTCATGTCGGACCGCATCGCGCTTATGAACAAGGGAAAGATCGAGCAACTGGGCACAGTCGACGACCTCTACTACCACCCACGAACCCATTTCGTGGCCGATTTCATTGGCGAAACGAATCTCTTTCCCTGCCAGATCACCGGTCGCACCGGGGATCATGCCACGGTCAGGATCGGGGATCGCCACGAACTCAAACTCCCCCCCCTCTCCGTGAATCCCGGCAGCCGGGAGGTCCTGCTCTCCATTCGTCCGGAAAAGATTCAGCTCCAACACCAACCCCTCCGGGGAGAAAACTGTTTTCCTGCCATGGTGTTGGAGGAAATTTTTAAGGGCCCGGCTGATGAACTGGTGCTAGGATTGGAGCCCTCGGCCCAAGGTGTCTATCCCGTCCGGCTCCACTCCCTCGTCCCCAATTTTGGGACGGACAAACAGGTCATCCATCGGGGCGACCGTGTTTTTGCCACGATCCACCCCGACGACATCGTGGTGGTGGAGGAAAAGTAACCCTTAGCGTTTGGTGGCCGTCGGCGGCTCGAATTTTTTCAGGTCCTCGCCCATCTTGGCATCCAGCAATGCCAGTTTTTGGGCCACCTCCTCGTAAAGCGCCTTGTCCCCCTTGGTTTTCAGCGTCACGCCCAGGTTGGCCAACACCCCGACCTCATCGGGTCTGATCGCCAGCGATTTGCGGAAACAGTCCACCGCCTCATCGTACTGCCCGGCCAGATAAAGTGATTTTCCCAGCTGGTCCCAAGCGTCTGCATCCTTGTCATCCATGGCAATCAGCTTGCGCAAGGCATCGATCTCGCCTTGGTTTTGCAGGGCGGAGCCCTTTTTTTCTGCCGACGCCGGTACCGGGGCGGGACTGCCTCCCATCGAGGGAAGGGTTGGCTTGGGGACGGGCGTGAGCTTGGCCTGGTTTTGCGGAATGAAGTTCTCCAGCTCCTTGGCGATTTTTGCGTCGACCTGTGCCAGTTCCTCCAAAAGTTTTTTATACTCCTGCTCCCGGCCCTTGGTCTTCAGGGCCACCCCGAGATTGGCCAGCACTTCCGCCACCTTGGGCTTGATTTTCAGCGACTCGCGGAACGCCGTTACCGCCTCGTCATACAAACCCACACCGTAAAGCGATTTGCCCAGCCTGTCCCAGGCATCGGGATCGTTGGGGCTGATTTTGACCAGCTTGCGCATGGCCTGAAGTTCACCTTGGTTTTCCGCGGTGAAGTTTCCCTCGACCGATTGAGCCATGATTCCGCCGCCTTGGCGCCAAACCTTACCCTCATCCACGACCTTTGGGCGCTCCGGTTCGCCCGCCACCCTTTGGGAATCCGGCAGCTCCTCGGGAAGCAGGATGGCGGGTTCCTTGATCAAGGCAATCGTCGCACCGATCCCCAAAAAAATTCCCAAAACCGAGAAAAGGACGATCTGGATTCGCGTGCCCATCGTCAGGCTTCGAAACCAGACAGCCAAGCGGCTTTCACTCGGTTCGTCGTTGAACATTCACCTAATCTACCCCACCCCGGCCGCGATCCAAGACCCGGCCGCCCGGCGGCGACATTTCTCAGTCGAGGCAAAGCCGGAGAATGCCCTCTTCCAGTGCACGTCCGCGATCGGCACCGGAGACCAGCTCCAATTGAAGCTCATGCAGGCGTTCCAACGCACGGCGTACGCCGGTGGAGGAGCGGTGCGCGCAAAGGGAGGTCATTTTTCCCAACCTCCAGAGGTTGGGCTTCTCCCCTTTGGCATTCCTGGGAAGAAACGCCTCGGCCGCTGGATCTAGGCCCGGTTGACCGTACCCACCCGGGGGTGGCACCCTCAAAAGTCTGGCCTCCTGCAGGGTTCGACCCAGAGCTGCCAACCGGAGACTGGAAGCCAGGAGAATGACCAGCCCCACCTCGCTCTCCCCTTGATCCAACAAACGCCGAAGCCCGGCCCGCGCCGGCCCGGCTCGGCCTGCCACCACCGCATCACACCAATCCCAGACCTCCAACTCCCTTCTTCCTGACCCCACTTCCCGCACCGCCTTTTCCGTCACTTGGGTCTCGGGCTTGAGGTAAAGACGGAGTTTCTCGATCTCG
>RHAF01000113.1 GCA_010028775.1 Verrucomicrobiota bacterium
ACCACGTGGGCAACTTGCCCAGGCCGGATTGTTGGTGGTCCCCGCAGGTTCGGATGTCCTGCGGTTTCTGGCGCCGTATAATGTGAGCCGGCAGGAGATCACGGAAGCCCTGCAGAAAGTGGAGTCCACCCTATGAGACATCTTCTGAAACTGGCCGGGATGAGGGAGGCGGAAGCCCGGCAGATTCTCGATCTGGCCAAAAAAGCCAAAAAATCGAGGGGGAAAAAATCTGCCGCCAAGGGGGTTTTGACCGGTCAGATCTGGGCCCTGATTTTCACCAAGGCCTCGACCCGGACCCGGGTGTCATTCGAGGTGGCGATCCGGGAGATGGGGGGTGTGCCAAGTTTTTTGAGCGCGGCGGAAATCCAACTGGGGCGGGGGGAACTTGTGAGGGATACGGCCCGGGTGATGGGGCGGATGGTGCATGGTGCGGTGATCCGGACCTATGCTCAATCCGACGTGGAGGAGTTTGCCGAGTTTGCCAAGATCCCGACGATCAACGCGCTGACGGATGACGAGCACCCCTGCCAGATCCTGAGCGACATCTTCACCATCGAGGAGAAAATGGGGTCGATCCGGGGAAAGCGGATCGCCTTCATCGGGGATGCGGCCTGCAATGTTCCTCGGTCCTGGGCGGAGGCGGCGCGGATTTTTGATTTTCAATTCGTTTGCGGTGCTCCCAAAGAATTCCGACCGGCGACTGTCGGAGGGAACGTCAGTTGGACGGAGGATCCGATGGAGGCGGCAAGTGGGGCGGATGTTCTCTATTCCGACGTGTGGGTCTCGATGGGCAAAGAGGCGGAAGCGGCGGAACGGGAAAGGATTTTCGCGCCCTACCAGATCAACCGAAAGCTTGTCTCCCGGGCGAAAAAGAACGCCTTGGTGCTCCACTGTCTTCCGGCCTACCGGGGGAAGGAAATCACCGATGAGATTTTGGAGGATCGAGCCAAGGATATCTTCGATCAGGCGGAAAATCGGTTACATACCCAGAAGGGAATCCTACAGTGGATCGTGTCCAAACCGCTGAAGGGCAGGAACTAAGGGTGTCTCTCGTCTAGACTCGACCCAGAGGCTACTTCCGTTAATTTTCCACCATGTCCGTGACTCCCGTGCCCGCATCCAAAAAGGTGAATCTCCGCACTCCGGAGGTGATGGAGGCGGTGCAGGCCCAGGTGGAGAAGCACTACCGCAGCCATGCGGTGGAGTATGTGCGCGCCACCGGACTTCCCCTGGTGGCCAAGGATATGACGGTGGTTTTGGCCAAGGCTTTCGGTTTTTGTTACGGGGTGGAGCGGGCCATCGATCTGGCCTACGCCGCCGCCAAGGTTTTCAAGGACAAGAGGATCTTTCTTCTGGGGGAAATCATCCACAACCCCGAGGTGAACGAGCAGCTGAGGGAGATGGGAATCCAGTCCCTGAAAAGAGGCCCGAAGGGCTACGACCTATCCGGATTGACGGCCGAGGATGTGGTGATTGTCCCGGCCTTCGGGGCGGAGGTCGAGACGATGGAACACCTCAAGAAGCTTGGATGCCAAACGGTCGACACCACCTGTGGGGACGTGATGAGCGTCTGGAAGCGGGTGCGGCAATACAACAAAGAGCGGGTGACTTCGATCATTCACGGCAAGGCCTCCCACGAGGAGACGATGGCCACCAGTTCCCGGGCCCTCAGCGGGGACGGCATGGGTCACTATTTGGTGGTCTACAACCTTTCTGAAACCGACTATGTCTGTGAATACATCCGCAAGGGTGGCAACCGTGAGGAGTTCCTGAAGAAATTTGCCGGCGCCCATTCCCCGGGTTTTGATCCGGAAAAACACCTCCAGGCTGTCGGGGTGGCGAACCAGACCACCATGATGCGTGGGGAGACCGAGGAGGTGCAGCGCCGGATCAAGCAGGCGATCGAGGACCGTTTCGGTGCGCCAAAACTGGGGGAGCACTTCCGCTTTTTTGACACCATCTGCGGAGCCACCCAGGAGCGGCAGGACGCCCTGCGCGATCTTCTGGTGAACAAGATGGACCTTTTGATCGTGGTCGGGGGTTATAACAGCAGTAACACAAGCCACCTGGCGGAAATGGGAGAGGCCAAGCTACCGACCTATTTTATCCGCAATTGCACCAAGATGATTTCTCCCGAGGAGATCGAGCATTACGACCAGCACGCCCACAAGGAAAGAAGGACGAAAAACTGGCTGCCCTCCGGAAAAGTGACGGTGGGGGTCACCGCCGGCGCTTCCTGTCCGAACAACGTCATTGAGGAGACGATTGCCAAACTCTTCCATTTCCGCGGGGTGGATGTGAAGAGTCTGGTGCCGACGGTGGGCTAAAAATATCCCTCTTCTGTCTAAGGAGAGGGCTTGCCGGATTAACGGTTTTTCAAAGACTCGGCCAATTTCGGAACCAGGCCTCCAAAGCTGCCGTTGGTGAAGACGGCTACCACATCGCCGGATTTCAGACGGGGAAGCAGGTCTTTCATGATGGATTCGCCGTCTGACAGAAAGTGGGCCTCTTTGCCTGCAGCTTGGATGTCCTGTGCGATTCTGGCTGGATCCAGGCGGGTGAGGGGGTCGAGCTGTTCCTTGCGGGCGACCTCGGCGATGTAGACCCCGTCGGCGGCGGAAAGGGATTGGGCCAGTTCCTTTTGAAAGATTCCGCGCCGGGTGGTGTTGGAGCGGGGTTCAAAAAGAGCCCATAGCCTGCGGCCCGGGTATCGTCCCCGTAGAGCGGCGATGGATTCCCGCAGGGCGGAGGGATGGTGACCGAAATCGTCCACCAAGGTGATGCCCTTGGCATCGGCGCGTACTTCCAGGCGCCGCCGAACACCATGAAACTCCGGAAGAATGGAAGCCAGCTTGTCGAGTGGCAGTCCCAAGGTGTGTGCAGCGGAGATGGCCATGGAGGCGTTGTGCACGTTGTGTCGTCCGGCCAGGCGAAGGTGGAATTTCTGACCGTGCAGGGAGAAGTCGCTGCCATCCGGACCACTTCGCTGGATGAGGTAGCGGGCTGCGGCTTGGGGTCCACCGCCCACCTCAAGAATCTCGCAGGGGGCGTCCTTGGCCACCTCCACCGCCCGGGGGTCGTCGGCGTTGATCAGGGCGAGTCCGTTACGGGGGACAACGTTGAGCAGTTGGCGGAAGGATTTCTGGATGGCCCCGATGTCGGGGTAGATGTCGGCGTGGTCGAATTCGACATTGTTGAGGATGACCAACTCGGGGAGGTAGTGGAGGAACTTGCTTCGCT
>RHAF01000114.1 GCA_010028775.1 Verrucomicrobiota bacterium
ATAGTGATGCTCCTCCTGGCCCCCCGTCAGGATCAGAATGTCCCTCATGCGCCTATGTGGATAAGTCGTGGATAAGGCAGGGCAAGTCCGTCAAAGTTACAATTCAAAGGCAAAATTTCCGGGTTGGAATCATTCGCCTAAATGAATTCAGATCAATAGTTTGGAATTTTTTTAAAGTCCTTCTCCAGCCTTTTTTTGGCCTCGTCCTCCAGCCGCTTCTTAAGTGGGGATAACTCCTCCCGCAGGGTTTTTTCTATCCCCAGCTTCTCCATCCAATATCGGCGGATAAATTCCTCCTGATTTTCAGGTCTCACCGCCAACTGAAAATCCTGGGCTACTTCCAGGGCCTCTTTTCTCGCCTGATCACGGAACTCCTCGATTCTCTCCACCAGCCGCACCTTTTGTGGCTCGGAAAATTTCTGATAAGGCGGCCAATCCTCCAATTTCGCCCGCAACTCTTCCTTGGAGATCATCGTCAACGTGAGAATTTCGATAAACCGGTTCCCATCCTGGGGACCGGCCCAAAACTGGTCCTTCTCCCTCTGGATCATTCCCCTTTTCGGGACCATCGCTCCATCGGGGATTCTGGGAGGTCGCGCCTTGCCGGGTTTCTCCACGGCATTTGTTGCGGCCGGCGCCGAAGTTTGACCCCAGGCCATCGATCCGCAGATCACCGAGGCAAAAAAACACCAACGAATGATGCTCCTCATAGCCCTGCCCACCAGCGGCTCTCCTCATCTTCCTGCACCAACGCATTCAAGGCCGCGTAAACCTCGGCATCACTGATATTCATGGCTGAACGGTCCCATCGCATCACCCCAAAAATCAAAAGAGTCACCCCCAAACCGGCCGCCAGCCATTTCCATTGGGGCAACCAAAACCATCCGATGCGCCGCTCTTCGGCCCTCTCCGTACGCAACCTTGCCATGGTCTTGGCCGCAAACCATGCTGGAGCCTTGGGTGGAGGGACCGCGGCCAGCAGCCCTTCCAGTTCCTTACCCAACCCCTCCTCCCGGTCACTACTCTTTTTATCCATACTGTATTAAACCGCCTTTTTATGAATTGGATGCGCCCAAATAACCAGAAAGTTTATCCCGTAAATTTTCCCTGGCCCTGTGCATCAACGCTTTAACACCGGTCAGGCTCATCCCCATCACTTTCGCGATCTCCCCAAACTCCATCCCCTCATACTGACGCAGGTGCACCACCATTCTCTGGGTCTTGGGCAACTCCGCACAGGCCCTTTCCACCGCCTCGGCCAGTTCCTTGCCCGCCAGATCATCCGCCGCCGTCCGACCGCTAAAACCAGCACGCTCTTCGATTCCCCCGGGATCCTCCGACATCTCATTCAACCCCTTCCTTTTGTACTCTTTCGATTCAAAAAAGTTAAAAACCAGATTTCGCGTAATGGTCATCAGCCAGGTGGTGAACTTTGCCTTCACCTCGTATTTTGGTGCCGCCCGCCAAACCCTTAAAAATATCTCCTGGGCTAACTCCTCCACATCCGGTCCCGCGCCCCCCAGCATCTTGGCCACCGTGCCGTACACCCGGTCCTGGTGCCGCTCGATCAATTGGCGAAAAGCCTCCTCATCCCCCGTGGCGATCTGCGCCATCAGGTCCTCGTCCCTCGTCTCCTCCTGACCCGTCCCCATCAGGCCGCATCATTTCACATTTTGCCTGCGCGCCCAACCCCCCTCCCCCGCTCCGTTTTTTCAGCTGACTTCAATCCTCTCTTCCATCTTAATCTTTCGCCCGTATGGCAGGTCATAGTCATTGGTCGAAAATCAAGCGCGCGAAGGGCGCTTCCGACGTCAAACGCGGAGCCCTCTTCTCCAAGCTGGCCAAAGAGATCACCGTGGCGACCCACCTTTCCGGGGGCGACCCAAACTTCAACCCGCGCCTCCGCACGGCCATCGCCGCCGCCCGGGCCGAATCCATGCCCGTGGACAAAATCGACCGCGCCATCAAAAAAGGCACGGGAGAACTCGAAGGTGGCGGCACCATCGAGGAGATCACCTATGAGGGCTACGCCCCGGGCGGCATCGCCCTGATGGTGGAAACCCAGACCGACAACAAAAACCGCACCGCCGCCGAAATTCGACACCTCTTCACCAAACACGGAGGCAACCTGGGAGGATCCAACTCGGTTGCCTGGATGTTTCGGCGCCGGGCCGTCTTTCTTCTCGAAAACGCCAACCCAGATTCCGTTTTGGAGGCCACCTTGGATGCGGGAGCCGACGATGTCCGACCAGCCGGCGACAACTCCACCGAGGTGGTCTGCCCGCCGGACAAGTTTGATGCCATCGACAGGGCCTTGCGGTCGAAAAATCTGATTCCCGCCGCCAGCCGCTTTATTTATGAAGCGGAGAACCCTGCCCCTTCCCCCGATCCCGACACTTCAGCCAAAGTCGTCGCCCTCATCGAGGATCTGGAAGATCATGACGACGTCCAAAACGTCTGGCCCAACTATGACCTAAGATAGGCCTATCGGGTTACGATCTCCTGCCGGACAATAATCGGAACCCAACCCACTTCTTTTCCCTCCGGCGGTTTGACCAACAAGCCGGGATCGAACTCCGCCAGCTCACCTTTGGAGGGTGGGGCCATAAATTCGATGTCTTCCGCGCAGCTGCGATGAATCTTCTCCACGGTTCTCTGCAGCTTTTCTCTTTGCTCTTTCGTCAGCTTCAGGGCCTTGACCGCAGGCTGATCCTTGAATCGGATCCAGCGGTAAGTCACCGTCGTCTTGTCGGTGAGTTGGGCCTGATATTCTTTGGAATCGACCTCCGAACTTTCAAACCACCAGCTGGGTGTTTCAAATTTAAAGCCGCTATCGCCGACCGCCTGAAACCTGCTTTGCACCAACTCCTCGGGAGCCATGCTTTCCGGGACAGGTTTTCGTGAATCCCCCTCTTCCTTGAAATAAGAAGGCAGATCCTGGGTTCCGGCTTTGTTCTCGTCCCACTGAAACCCAAAGGCGGTCTGATTGTCAAAGGTGACCAGATTAAATCCCTTATGGATATCGAGTTTTTTACCCTCCTGGAAATATGGTGAATTATTGGCTGTCAAAGGAATCGGGACAGAGTTGCGAGATATCGCAGCTGCCAAATCAATGCCTTTTTGTGAAAGGATACCCTGTGAAACCACGT
>RHAF01000115.1 GCA_010028775.1 Verrucomicrobiota bacterium
ATCCGGCGCGCGCCGGATCGAGGCACCGCCGGCGGATCCATCTACGACGCCCTGCACGCCGCTGTGGCGAAAAAAAGAAGTTGCAGCGTCATCCACACACTCAACGTGACTCATTTCCGGCACGTCGCCGCGGAGATGAGGATTCAGAATCTGGACTGAATCTCGGTAGGGACGATCAGCTTGTCCGGCCATCCGGTGGTTACTTCTTAGACCCGATCTCGGACCTTTCCATCGGGCGAGCAGGGAGGCCTAGTCGCCCCTACCCAACCTACAACTTCAGGACGTTGACCTTGCCCGCTTGGGGCGTGCCGCCGTTCTGGGTAAAATCAAGCAAGGTGTTGTTGTAAGCCGCGGTCAGTTGAGCCTGGTTGCCAATGGGAAAGCTGGTGTTGCCGATGGTGAAGGTGTTGCCTCCCGCAAAGTTTACCCGGCCATCCATCATGGTCCCATACGTCGGATTCACCAAACCGTCGCGGACATACATGTTGATCATCCCTTGGTTGCGGACCACGGTCATGAAGGAGTTCTGCACGAGGATGGTGTTGGCCCGGGCGGTGATGGAGTTCATCGCCACCAAGTTGGCGTTGTCAAACTTCAGGTTGCGGGCCGCCAAATCGATCTGCTTGGCATCCACCATGGCGTTGGCGGTTCCACTGGGCAGAACCTCGCCGATCTCCGCCAAGGCGGAGGCAATCTTGGCCTGCACCGGCATCTTGCCCTCCACCACCATGTCGCCAGCCAAAGCCCCCGCCCCGTCGATGGCCATCATCTGGATCTTGGCGTCGGCATTCACGGCAGCCCCGACCAGCTCCTTGATCTTGAAATCACGGACCGCGCTACCGCTGATCAGCACCCTTCCCTCGCGAACCTTGGTCAACGGGTTCAGTTTTTCCAGGGTGGTTTCACTGAATCCCCGAATTGTGAGGTTGCGGAGTTCCAGCGAATCCCCGGTCCGGATGACGGCGATATTTTGCCCCGGGCTGGTCGTGCCGGCCCCGGTGGGCATGGATGATTCCAGCCTCACCTGCAAGGCCTCGCCGTCGACATCCTGCGGGGCGACCCGGTTGGCATAAGGGATTTCCTGGCCCGTTGGATCGGTGGTCATGGTCTCGGCACCGATTTTAATTTTTCCGCGCGCCTCGAGGGTCAGGACCGGGTCGGTGGTCGCCCACGAACCCACGCCAGAAATACGGCTGGCTTGGAGGTGGATGTCCCCGGTACTAAGAATCTGGATGTTGGATCCGTTGGCACTCAGATCCATCCCTCTGGCGGCAAATCCGTCGGCCCCGGTGCCCAATGTCCAGTTGCTGAAGCCGCTGAGGGAGATCAGCAAGGCATTCGGACCCAGATTTCCGGTTGTTTTTTCGTCATCCCAGACCGGGAAGTTTTCCATGGGGGAAAGCAGAGCCCCAAAGGTGTCAACGAAACCCACGGGCTCGTGGGTCACCGGATTCAGGGTCGCATCAAAAACCGGCAAATATTTGGCATTGGCCGTGAGATAGCGAAATCCCAACGAACTGCTGTCAAACTTGGGGTCTCCCAATCCACCCCACTCCGTGAAGGTGGCGCCCAATTCCATGCTGGTGGCGTAATAAATCGACTCCGTCCGGGTTCCGGCTTGGGCAAAGGAGAGGGAGCCTGGATCCTGTGTGAATTTATTGGCCGCATACATATCCCAATTCTGGTTGGCGCGAATGGTGATGCTGCCGCCGTCCGTGCTCAACGTGCGGTCCGTCCCGCCGACGGTGGCATCCGCAAAGAAGCGGTCCGGTCCCCCCGCATATCCGGCCGCTTTCCCGGTGAAGTAGAAAAATTCATCCAAGGCCAACAGGTCCGGAGCATCGGGTAAAGACAGGAGGCGGCGGGTGGGGTTCGCAGCTTCGATGGCGGCGATATCGCGTTGTATGCCAATCGTCACATCCCTTTGACCGGAGAAGTAGTTGTTATCCTCCGCAACCGCAACCCGAAGAGTGAACGAATCCGCGCCCAGAATTTTGCCGACGCTCACCACACCCGCATTGTCAATGGCGGCCCGCCCGTCCGCCTCGAAAATCGAAAAATTGGGCAACCCCACCCGGACCCCCGAAACAGGGAGGGAGGCCACCGAGCCGGTGAGGCGGGCGGGCACGACGCCAAAGTTCAAATTCTGATTTGCCTTGGTCAAGGTGATCGTTTGCTCGGCACTGGCCCCGAGGTAGTTCCCGTCTCCCAGCGTCACTGCACGGATCTTCACCGTACCCGTGCCGCTGTTGGCCACGAGTTTCCCGTTCACGACCGAGGCAGATCCTGAAACCACCTCGTAAACAAGGTTTCCACCCAACGCCGCGGCCACCAGGTTGACTTCCTGCCCATACGCCAGCGACCCGACCGACCCGAAGAAGACATTTTGTGGCGCCTTGAAAACATTGAGAAACCCGGCAAGCGTTGTCAGATCGTAACGGCTTGAGACATCCAGTCCAAAACTGTCCACAATCCTGGGGTTTGAGAAATTCACGGCATATGGCCCCCCCGCGACTCCGCTAGTTCGCTTGGCGGGGGTCAGAAAATCAGTGACAAGGCTATGCCCGGCCAGAAGCGATCCGGAAATAATGCTAAAGCGGAAAGGCGGATTCTCCGAGTCGAACGGGCGAGAGGTGTCGATGACGCGGGCCGTAATGGCCGTGGTTCGGGTGCTCGCATCGGTTTGGTTGACAATCTGTCCCGGATTCACCGGAACGGGGGATGTTGGCACGTTCTGGACAACAGGCACGGGCGCGGGGGGGGCGATGGGGCGTGCCTCGGGCACGGGGCCCCCTGCTCCCGGTCCGGCAGCAGTCGCAATGTCCAGATTGTCTCCGCTTCCGCCACGGGCCACCCCCTCGGTCTTTTTGTTGACCACGACCATCTCCTCCTTTTCCACCTTGGGTGCGCCGACCATCACATCCCCGTCCTCATGTTTGATGAGGACTACTTCCGTTTCGGTTTTTTCAAGTTTTCCTTCCTTGATGGAGCTTTGTTGAACCTCGATGGTTTTTTCAATCTTGGCCGTGGAGGGAAGTTCGTTTTTGAATCCCACAATCAAGGGAGTGGTGGATGCTATTTTTTTGACGTCGACGTCAAA
>RHAF01000116.1 GCA_010028775.1 Verrucomicrobiota bacterium
GTGATCATGAACAAGGTTTTGCCCTCGAAGATGGAGGCCTTGAAGCCCTGGGCGGAAAAGGCCTTCGAACGGATGGGACTACCGGTGTTGGGAATGATCCCCTATCTGGGGGAATTGCGGCGTCCCACCCTGGCCCAGGTATGCGAGGAGTTGGGGGGGGAGTTCCTTTGCGGGGAGAGCCTGAAGAGACGAAGGGTGCGGTCGGTGGCGGTTGGGGCGATGACGGCGGCACGGCTGAAGGATCAGTTGGAAGCCGGAGCCTTGCTGATCACTCCCGGGGATCGTGAGGATCTGCTGATGGCGGCCATGGAGATCCAGAGCCAGGCGGGTGTGGAATCAAAATTTATCGGAATCGTGCTGACGGATGGATTACGTCCGCAGTCGGGCCTGCTTCGGTTGATGGGGGAGAGGGGGTTGCCGGTGGTGGCGGCGGCCGGGGACAGTTACGCAGTGACGGCCAAAATCGAGAGGATGACGGTGAAGACGGATCCCGGGGATGAGGAAAAGATCCGGGTGATCCAGCAGGTGGTGTCCAAGCATGTGGACCTGAAGGCAATTGCCCCGAGGAGCGCGGGGGGCAAGAAAGCGGGCGCGGGAAGCTAAGCGGAGGCGGAGACCGAGGGGGAGTCCTGACGGAGGGAGGGTTGGATGCGGGGGATTTCGGCGGATTCCGGGGCATAGCGGAGAAGAAACTCCTCCTGCACGCGGCGGCGGGTCGCGCTCTCCGTGCGGGAAGGGCGTGAGTACAGGCCGTCCGGCTGGAGAAGCCGTGTTTTGACGTTGTCGGCCAGGTAGGCGGGAACGATGACCTCAACGAACTGGCGGCGAAGGTCGGAATCGAGGATGGGAAAAACGACCTCCACGCGTCGGTGCAGGTTGCGGGGCATGAGGTCGGCGCTTCCCAGGAAAACGAGGGGATCCCCGCCATTGGTGAAGACATAGACGCGGCTGTGTTCAAGAAAGCGGTCGACGATGCTGCGGACGTGAATGGTTTCGCTGATACCCGGTTGCCCGGGACTGAGACAGCAGATGCCCCGGATGAGAAGGTCAATGGGGACGCCCTCACGGGAGGCGGCATAAAGGGAATCGATGATTTCCTGGTCCACGAGGCCGTTGGCCTTGATGAAAATGCCAGCGGGGCGACCGGCGCGCCGGTTGGCACGTTCGCGGTTGATGAGTTCCAGAAGGCGGGGAGCGAGGTTAAAGGGGGCGACAAGGAGTTCGTCGAAGTGGGCCGTTTCCGACATTCCGGTGAGGACGTTGAAGAGGGATGCGGCTTCCGCGGTCAAGGCCGGGCGGGAGGTGAGGAGGCTGAAGTCGGTGTAGAGGCGGGCGGTGCGGGGGTGGTAGTTGCCGGTACCTAGGTGGAGGTAGGAGCGAAGGTGGTTTTCCTCGCGGCGGACGATCAGAAGCATTTTGCAGTGGGTTTTGAGCCCGACGAGTCCGTAGACGACGTGGATGCCGGCCTCCTCCATTTTTTTGGCCCAGGCGATGTTGTTGGCCTCATCGAAGCGGGCCTTGAGCTCGACGAGGACGGTGACCTGCTTTTCGTTGTGGGCGGCGGCAATGAGGGCGTTGAGCACGGGGGAGTCGCCGCTGGTGCGGTAGAGGGTCATCTTGATGGCCAGGACGGAGGGGTCGGTGGCGGCATGTTCCAAGAGGGAGACGATGGGGGTGAAGCTTTCGTAAGGGTGGTGCAGGAGGATGTCCTTCTGGCGGATGGATTCGAAATCGGAGGCGCCGCCCGGGAGTGTGGATGGAAGGGCCGGGGTGAAGGACGGATCGCGCAGGTTGGGCAGGTTTCGGCCCGCCTCGGTGAGGGCGAAGATCTGGGTGAGGTTGACGGGACCGGGAACGCGGTAGGTGTCCTCCGGCAGAAGTTGAACGCGGTAGGTGTCCTCCGGCAGAAGTTGCAGATGGCTGAGAAGGAAGTTTTCCACCTCCGGGGGGCAGTCGACGGGGATTTCCAAGCGGACGGCGGCTCCCCGGTTCCGTTTCTGGAGTTCTTCCTCGATGGTGAGGAGTAGATTCTGGGCCTCCTCTTCGTCGATATAGAGTTCGCTGTTGCGGGTGATGCGGATCGGCCAGGCCCCATGGATTTTCATGCCGGGGAAGACTTCCCCGACGAAGTGGCGGACGAGTTCGGAGAGAAGGAGAAACTCCTGCTGGTCGGCCCGCGTCGGGGGAAGGTTGATCAGACGGGGAATGCCTCGGGGGACCTGGACGAAGGCGTGGCGGATGGAATCAAGTGAGGTGGGTTTGGAGTAGAGGATGGCCAGGTTGACGGATTTGTTGAGGAGTTGGGGGAAGGGATGGCTGGGATCGACGGCGAGGGGGGTGAGGATGGGAAGAATGTCCCGACGAAAGGTTTCAAGGGCCCAGGAGATCTGGTTGTTGGAGAGTTCTGGGATGGAGCGGAGGTGGATTCCGGATTGGGCCAGGGAGGGGAGAAGGGTCCGGTGCAGGAGGCTGTACTGGTCAGAGACCATTCTTTGGACGCGGTGGTGTATAGCCAGGAGGGAATCGCGGGGGCGAAGTCCATCGGGACCGTGGGCGTCGCTCCGGTTTTCCAGCAATTGTTTGAGGGCGGCGACACGGATCTCGAAGAACTCGTCCAGATTGGAACTGACAATGGTGAGGAACTTGACCCGCTCGAGAAGGGGTTGGGTCGGATCCTGGGCTTCCTCCAGCACCCGTTGGTTGAATTCCAGCCAACTGAGTTCCCGGTTGATGTAGGTCACAGGCATTTACGTATTATGCCGTAAAATCCTTCTCCAGGCGAGAGCGTAAGGTGGAGCCAGGGAGAGATTATGAATGGAAGGCGAGGTAAAGGGATCCGACGACGAGGGCGATTTGGAAAATCAACCCGGTGAGGGTATTGAAAGGGTCGCGTCCCCGAAAGTGACAGCGGTCGTGGAACTGGTGAATTTTTAACAGCCAGGAGGGAGGATGGGGCAGCAGGTCGCGGAGGCCACTGATGTAATCCGGGAGGACCGAGCCTACCGCCCCGGCGATGAGAGTGGGCAGTGGGTCATGCTGAAAAAAGGGTGATCGAAGAAGGAGGGCAAAGAGGCA
>RHAF01000117.1 GCA_010028775.1 Verrucomicrobiota bacterium
ATGTGCTCGACCGACCATGGGTAGGCGGCGGAGCGGGCATTCCGGGTGGCGTTCTGCCGGCCCATGCCACCGAACTGGATGGCACGGCCGTAATCAAACGCGGCGGCAGGATCGCAGGCATCAGCGAGTTTTTTGACGGAAAGGCCGAGTCGCCGGGAGGCGTAGGCGAGTAGTTTTGGGGTACGTGTGCCGGTACAGCCACGTTTCCGGTAACATTTTTCATGAAACACGGGATCGTGAAGGAGGTTGCCCGCGATGCCAGAGCAGAAGGTGAAGTCGGCATAGAGGTCCATCATGGGAACGCCGCCATGGCCGGCCCCCGCGTCGATGGTGAAAAGGATGACGGAAACACCTGCACGTTTAGCTCGTTCGATGAGGGAGCGGTTGATGTCGTCCTCCTCCGTGAGATAGAGCTGAAACATGGTGAACGGGGCTGGGCCGGAGGGCGCCCGCTGGCCCGGGCGAAAGTAGTAACGGTTGGAGGTCACGGCAGTGCGGGCCTCCTCCAGGCTGTAGCGGGTGAGGGTGCCGAGGGAGTGGACGACGTCCGCATCCGTCACGCCCTGAGCGAGGGCGATCTCGTCCGACTGGCCCCCATAAAGGGAGGCGGAACCGTACGGCGCGGAAAAGATGGGAGTGGGGCTGGCAAGGCGTGTGATGCCCAACTCGCGGGAGGAGAGGGTGACCGGGGTTGCGTAGCGGAAGCTTTTATCGGGGTGCAGGTAGCGGGGAACAAAGCGGAAGTGCGAGAAGGCGGCGATGTTGTGGGTGGTGCTGTCCCCCGCGGCGGAGGCGTCCTCATCGTACCAACCGTGGATGTGGGGGGAGATCTTGGAGCGGATACGTTCACGGAGTTTCTCAAACTCCCACGGAACCGGCGGAAAGGCGTTCTTGCGGTTGGAAAGGGTGCCGGGAATGTTGCGCAAACCCAGCAGTCCGCGAAGGGAGGTTTCGGTGAAGCGGCGGGAGTAGGGGTCTGACTGATTGAGTTGGCGACGAATTTCTTTATCCGAAATGCTAACAGAGAATCTTTTCATCGAAAAATCAGGAATACACATATCCTACTTTCAAGAAAAGCGGAAGGAAGGTTCATGGATCCAGGAATCAGGATGCAAAGCGGATGAATAAAAAACCCGGTTCCGATGCCGGAACCGGGTTTTTTGGAGCCATCAATGATTACTCTTTGGTTTCCTTATCGCTTTTCTTTTTAGCATCTTTGGAGTCTTTAGCATCTTTATCGCCGCAGCTTCCATCCTTGTCTCCGCAAGACTCGCCCTTGCCGCAACTACCGCAGTTAGCCAGGCAGGTTGAGGTGGATGCCACGGAGGCAATGGAGAACACGAGACCCAATAGAATGAGACGTATGAATTTATTCATCTTGCAAGGTTAATCGAAGTCTATGGGGATGCAAATGCCAGATTGAATCTTCATGGCAAGGGCGGAGGGAAGACCGTAGAATATAACCATGGGCGTGAAAAGGAACGGCAGTTGGTGGAAGCTGTTTATGGGCGGACTGCTGGCTTTATCTTTGCTGGTCAGTGTTGGTTTTCTTCTTTTACCAAAACTGGTTTACCGGTGGCTGGGAGGCGAGAAGTTCCGGCAGTTGGCATCAACTCAGCTCTCGTCGGTGCTAAAAACAGAGGGCGAGCTTGCTCCTTTAAGCTGGAACTCGTTCACCGTTGAATCCGACGGGTTTAGCAGCCGCAGTGACGCCGCCGGGCCCTGGCTTTGGAAGATTGATAAAGTCAGGACGGGGATCTCTCCAATGTTGTTGCTTGATCGGATTCTGCGCTTTCCAGAAATCACCGTCGGGGAGGTGAATCTAGCTCCCGGATTAAAACCCAATTCCCTCCCGCCTGCTGTCCAGCCAACCGAAGCAAAACCCGCGGAAAAGAAGTCCTCAGCAGACCTTCTGAAGGAGGTGCAAATCGGAAAGATCATGGTGGGGCGATTCTCGCTGGCCCCTTGTGCTCAAACGGAGGGATGGGGGGTGCGCGGGATTCAGGCTGTCATCCAACCTGGTGTAAAGGGAACGGAATTCAACCTCAAGGGAGGAGAGATTCTCTGCCCGATCGAGGAGTTGGGAATAGTTTCCCTGGAGCAGATCCAGGGACGGTATACCGATCCACAGATCACTTTAAGCCGGTTTAGTGCCAGGTCCAAAGGGGGTGGCAAAATCACCGCCTCGGGCCAGTTTATTCCGGGCAAGAATCCTCAAGGGCAAGGTCAGTTTAACTGGGAGAACTGGGAAATTCCTGGCGGAAAGATTGGCGTGGGTCTGTTTGAAATCCCGGCCAAAATGTCGGGAGAGTTCCAGTTGCAGGAGGTGCAGCCGGGCGGACCCGTCGGCCAAGGAGCGGCACGGCTGGTGGGAGCCCGATTGGAGCCGGGGCAGGGATCGCAAACGATTCTAGGGCTGCTGGGACTGTTGGCAGGCGACACCCGATTGCAGCGGAGCAACCCGTTAAGCAAGGCCCAGGCCCAATTCTCCGTGCAACCGGGAATGTATGATGTGAAACGCATTGAGGCAGAGGTTCCGGGCGTTCTAAGGGTCGTCGGTCAGGTCCGGGTGACGGGGAATAATCTGGCCGGTCAACTGCAGTTGGGGTTGGAGCAAGGTTTGGGCGCAAAAGTAAACAACCTGACGGGTGGCGAATGTTTCCGGCGTGAAGAAAACGGCTATCTCTACGAGCCGGTGAACCTGGCGGGAACCATGGAGCGTCCGCAGAATGATTTGGAACCCAAACTAAAAGCGGCTTTGAAGCGGACGGCGGTTCGCACCACGGTGGATATTATCCAAAAAGCCACGGGAAACACCGATCCCAACACGCCAGCCGGGGCCGCTGGACAGATCCTAAAATCCTTTTTCGGCCCGGCGCCGAAATAACGGCTTTTAACCGTAGCTCTTAAAGTACTTTTTCTTGTCTTCCTCGGGCGCAGGAGGCGTGGAGGGGGCGGGAGAGGGAGAAGGTTTGGTGGGAGAAGTGGAAGCGGGGGGTTCGTCCTCGAGCATTTCTTCCTCAAGAGCGGACATGTCCACCTGAGGTCCTCGATCGGGCAT
>RHAF01000118.1 GCA_010028775.1 Verrucomicrobiota bacterium
AGATGTCCTCGATCGAGTGGAGGGAGTTGCCCCCGGTGAGCGTCTCCCGGAGATCACGCAGGATCATCCAATCCTCCCTCGCCTGCCCCGGCGCGGCGATGGCCCGGGTGAAACGCTGCAGCCGCCCGTGCACGTTGACCATGGAGCCGGTTTTCTCGGCGAAGCCAGCCCCGGGCAACACCACGTGAGCCGCCTGGGTGGTGGCGTTGGGCAGAATTCCCGAGGAGATAAGGATCTCAAGTCTGGCCAAGGCGCTTTCCGGAATGCCGGCCTTCACCACATCTTCGCCCCCCAAGACTACCAAAGCCTTGATTCTACCCGCCGCGATTTCCCCTCCCCATGCGGCCAGCTTTCGACCGCCCTGGGAAAGGCCGAGGAGTTCCGCCCCGCGGCTGTTTGGGTTGCCATCCGCGCTCCGCAAGAACTTGTCGGCCTGACACGGCCGGCTAACCGTGTCCACCTGGGTCACGCCCAGCTCCTCGAGCAGTCGCTTGAGGACAAAGAGCTCCTCATTGGTCATCCGGGCGGAGGCGACCACGGCGATCTCGGAGGGTTTCACCTTCTTCAACCCCTCGGCCGCCCGGTGAAGGGCATCCACCCACGGCCCCGGGAACAGCTCACCCGCCGCCCGCAAGAGCGGGTGCTGCAGGCGCGCCTTATCCTCCAGATAATGAAAATTCAACCTCCCGTGGTCACACATCCAACAGGAGTTCACCGATTCGTTCTCCCGGGGGGTTAGACGAAAGACTTTTCCCTCCCGCGAGCCAACGGTGACATTGCACGGTCTCCTTAAGAAACCAAACACGCATCTGGAAGCGGAAATCTTTGCTGGTGAGGGCACCCACGGGGCAGATGTCAACGGTGTTAAGGGAGTAGTCGTTGTCAAAACTCTTGCCGGGATAGGCGGTCAGGGTGCTGTGACTTCCCCGGTTGACGAAGCCCAGGACGTTGTCCTGGGTCAGCTCCGAGGAAAACCGCACACACCGGGAGCAAAGGATGCAGCGTTCGTCGTCCAGGACGATCCTCTCTCCAAGGTCGACATTCTTGGGTTTCTTCACCTTGTTCTCCACGAAGCGGCTCCCGCCGGTTCCGTACTCCACGGAGTACTCCTGCAGCTTACACTCCCCCGCCTGGTCGCAGATCGGACAGTCCAGGGGATGGTTGATCAGCAGAAATTCCATCACCCCATTCCGACAGTCCTTCACCAAGGCGGAATCCGTCCGGATGCCCATGCCCGGAGTGATCCCGGTGGCACAGCCGATCTGGGGACGCGGCATCCAGGCAATCTCCGGTTTGCCATCCTTGCCCAACACGGGTTGCCGATCCGGTCCCATCTTGGGAGTGCCCATTTCGAATAGACACATCCGGCAGTTTCCCACCACGGATAGTTTCGGATGGTAGCAGTAGTGCGGGATGAACTTGTTCACCCGCTGGGCCACCTCCACCACGTTGAGTCCGCGAGGCATCTTCACCCACTGGCCGTCCACCTGCACGTCGATCAAATCATTCTCGTCCTTTGCCACATCGTGGTTCCATGGATTCATTGGGTGTTTCACAGGCGCGTTCATATGCAATCAGTGGATCAGGGAAACCACGTCCTTCTTGGCGGCGGTTCCGTTGCGGCGGATGCGAAGACTGAACTCCTCCTTGAATTTGGCGAGGAAGCTTTGCACCGGCCAGGCGGCCGCCTCCCCGAACGCACAGATCGTGCGTCCAGCGATCTTGTCGGCCACATCCTTGAGGAGGTCAGGGTCGGCGTCGCGCCCGTGACCCTCGGCAATCCGGGCGAGTATTTTCTTCATCCAGAGGACCCCTTCGCGGCACGGCGTGCACTGCCCACAGGACTCGTGGGCGTAGAATCCGGCGATGTTGGCCAGGCACTCCACCATGTCGCGCTTGTGGTCCATGACGATGATACCACCCGACCCGGCCATGCTTCCGGCGGCGGCCAGGGTGTCGAAATCGAGCGGGATGTCCTCAAGCTTCATTTCCCGGTCGACCATCGCCCCATCGGCTCCCTTCTGTTTGAACTTATAGACCTCCCCCTCCCGGAGAACCTTGGCGGAGGAACCCCCTGGAATGACCGCTTTGATCCGGTTTCCGTCGCGGACGCCGCCGCACACATCATAAATCAATTCGCCCAAGGTGAGTGCACCGCATTCGAATTCGTAGTAGCCCGGCTTCATCACATCCCCGCTGACGCAAAGAATCCGGGTGCCGGTGTTGTTCGGCTTGCCGATTTTGGCGAAGGCATCGCCCCCCATCTCCACAATATGTTTCACATTGCAGAGGGTTTCGACGTTGTTGACGATCGTCGGGCACATATAGAGCCCGAGAACCGCCGGAAAGTAGGGTGGTTTGATGCGGGGATAGGCCCTCTTACCTTCGAGCGACTCGATCAACCCGGTCTCCTCGCCGCAGATATAGGCCCCCGCACCGCGATGAACGTAAATCTCCAGGTCATGACCGCTGTTGAGGATGTTTTTACCGAGGAACCCGGCGGCTTTGGCCTCGGCGATGGCCTTTTCCAGGATCTTCCATCCAGTGGTGAACTCACACCGGATGTAGAGGTAGGCCAGCTTCACCCCGTTGGCGAAACAGCTGAGAATCATTCCCTCGATGAGCTGATGTGGATCCTTGTGGATGATCTGCCGGTCCTTGAAAGTGCCGGGCTCGGACTCGTCCGCATTGCAGATGAGGTAGATCGGCTTGGTGACTTTGGACGGATCAATAAAGCTCCATTTCATACCGGTGGAAAAACCGGCCCCTCCCCGCCCGCGCAACTGGCTCTTCTTAACCTCCTCCCGGATGGAATTCGCCCCCATCGCCAGGCCCTTCTTCAGGATCTCGTAGCCGCCGTGCTTACGGTAGCAGGCGATATCCGGCGTGTAGCCCGGGACATCCACGTGCTTGAGGATCAGGCGCCGTTCTTTGACCGCCATGACCGCCTTACCTGCACGCCGCGACCAGTTCGGCCGCGCGCGCCTCGTC
>RHAF01000119.1 GCA_010028775.1 Verrucomicrobiota bacterium
CTGCCCCAGCGCGCCAAAGCCGGCATCAATCCACTCCATGGGATAGGAGGCGATGGAAAAGATGGAGATAAATAAAGCCATCATCATCCCGGCCAGAACCCCCCATCCGGCCACGGGGTGAAGCACCAGGGCGTCGATGCGGTCGGTCCAACCCACTTCCTTCCAACCCTGTCCCACTCCCGCCTGACGCAGTGCGTCCCGCAGATACGCATACCGGGCCTCCACCACCGCCGCCGCCCAATCATACGCCTCCTTGCCGAACCGCTCCCGCCAGGCCATTGCCAGTTTTCGCGCTCCCTCCGGCCCCTCGCCTGATCCGGCCAAAAGTTCAAGTGCCTTTCCTTCCGCCCGAATCTCCGCGGGCTGGGCTTCCCGCCAGGCGGCGGCGATCTGACCCACCGCGGCCGCCAACGGAGCCGGCATGGTCCACTTTCTTTCCCCGGCATGACTCATGCGTTGTCCCAGGGCCGCCCGCAACTCCACCAGTCCTTTTCCCCGATGCGCCTGGGTGGGAATGAATCTCACCCCGATTTTTTGCTCCAGTTGATCCGGATGAATCCGGACCCCCCTCGCCTCCGCCACATCCACCATGTTCAAGGCCACCAAAACGGGCAGGCCCAACTCCATCACTTGGGTGACCAGAAAAAGATTCCGCTCGAGGTTGCTGGCATCCACCACGCAGAGGACGGCATCGGGTCGGGGCAATCCAACCGCCTTGCCCTGCAAAACCTTGAGAGCAATCTCCTCGTCCGGGGAACGCGGCGAGAGACTGTACATTCCGGGAAGGTCGATCAGTTCGATCGCCTCCCCGTGCAGGGTGTAGGCCGTACCGGTCCGCTTTTCAACCGTCACCCCGGGATAGTTGCCCACCCGCTGACGAAGTCCCGTCAGAGCATTGAAGAGAGTGCTTTTTCCCGCATTCGGGTTGCCGATCACGACGATCCAGCGTTTGGAGGAATCTTTTTTCACCCGATCCGCGGGCCCATTCTCCCGCAAAGCCTTTGTTTCAGGAAAGACCGTCCACGTGTTCAACCAGGATCTGCTTGGCCAAACGTGCACTCAAAGCCACCCTCGTGCCACAAACCCAGCAGACCATATCCGCACCGCCACGGATTTTCTTCACCAGGGCATTCTCGCAAAAGCCCATCTCCCGGAGCCGCTGGCAGGTTCCTGGGGCACACTCCAAACGGCTGACGCGGACTTCACGTCCTGCACCCACCTGAGTCAAATCCATGGATTTCATTGTACGAATTGATTTTGCCTTCTTGAGAATCAGTTGCAAGTACTGGGAAGAGTCGGGGTCCTAGACCGATAGGCACGGCTCCCCTAGTCGTGGAAGCTGAGCGTCCATTGATGATCCTTCCCATGGAAGCTTAGTGGCAGGCGTCCCTACCAAACCCAAATTCTAGGCAAACCAGTGGTAAAGCATAAGATAGACCAAGACCCCTGTGACGGACACATACATCCAAACCGGCCAAACCCAGCGGGTCAATCGCTTGTGTTTTTCAAACTGTCCACGAGCGGCATACCAGATTGCCGCCAAGATGAAGGGCAGATTCACCACCGCCAGAATGGTGTGGGGAATCAAAACCAGCATGTAAACCACCCGGGGCCACCCCTGCATGGGAAACAGTTTTGGTCCGACGGTGAATTTATGCAGGAGGTAGCACGCGAGGAAGAGAGAAGAGGTCAGAAAGGCTGTGACCATGATTTTGCGGTGGGCATCCTTGTCGCCACGCTTGATTTGGATCCAACCCGCCAAAAGGAGGATCGCCGTCAGGCTGTTGAGGATGGCATTCAGCAACGGCAAATCCCGGAAGGTCATGGTCTTTTTTTCTCCTCCAAAAGATCCCCTATGTCCGGAAGAATCCGGGCCAAGAGATCGGCATCCGTGCCGCTGTAGTAGCCACGGATCCGGCCTTGGCCGTCCACCAGGGCAATTTTTGTGCTGTGTAGCATTTTTCCGTCGCGGGATGCGCCAGCCGGAGGGTTTGCCTCAAGGGCCAGTTTGAATCCATCCCTGGCCAACCGGAACGTGTCTTCAAGCGACCCGGTCAAAAACCACCAGTTGGCACCCGCCCCATACTTGTCGGCATATACCCGAAGCTTCTCCGGCGTGTCCGTCTCAGGATCGACTGAGATCGAGACGACTTTTACCTCTCCTTTGGCACGGGCAACCGCCCGTGAAATTTCACCAACCTGGCTAGTCAAAGCCGGACAAGGACCTGGACAGGTGGAAAAAAAGAAATTGGCCACCCAAACCTTGCCTTCCAGGTCCCTCAAGGTGCGGGATTGCCCATCGCGCTCAACAAACCGGAAGTCGGGCACCTGAGCCAGGCTGGGTAGGTGGCGGAAGTTTTTTCGTTCGGCGGAAATCCATATTTCCCTCATCCCCACCACGATGACCAAAGCCAACCCCGCCACAAGTAGGGTCCAGACCACCACGGTCAGTTTTTTGTTGGCAGGGCGGGGACCCGGACGTTCCGGGACCGGGGCGGTCACGAACGGCGACTGACCTGAAAGGCGCAGGCCATCAGAAGTAGAAGGGTGGTCGCGCAAATGATGGAGTAATCCTGTGAGAGATCGATCGGCAGGGGTTGACCCTGCTTGGTGGCCAATAACCCCTGCAGGGCCTCATGCCCGTAGCTCAGCGGGTTGAATCGCATAAGGGTGCGCACCCACTCCGCGGCTCCGCCGGAAGGAAAAAGCGCGCCGCTCAGGAACCAGAGGGGCACAAAGAAGAGGTTGATCAGGGCGTGAAATCCCTGGGTCGAATCCATCGGCCACGCGATCAGGAAACCCAACGCGGTCAGCCCCACGGCCAGAAGGGATGTCATGGCAATAAGATGAAAAAGAACCCGTGCATCGGGATGATGGTCG
>RHAF01000120.1 GCA_010028775.1 Verrucomicrobiota bacterium
CCGAGCTTCACCGGCAGATCCTCAGCTGGGGACTTCCCGGACACAGCTGGTTTCGCCACGTCAAAGGAACCCGCGGGGTTTTGCAGGCGGTCCGTGAGCTCGACCAGGACCGCGCGAAGTTTCCCTTCGCCACCGACGGCGCCGTCATCAAGGTCAACCGCTTCGACCAGCAAAAAGTACTCGGTTCCACCGACAAGGCCCCGAGATGGGCCATTGCCTACAAATATGCCCCGGAACAGGCCGAGACCCGTCTGCATGCCGTCACCCTTCAAGTCGGCCGAACGGGGGTCATCACGCCGGTGGCGGAGCTGGAGCCGGTCCAGCTCAGCGGCACCACGGTCTCCCGCGCCACGTTGCACAACTTCGAGGAGATTGCCCGCAAGGACATCCGGGTGGGCGACTGGGTGACCGTGGAAAAGGCAGGGGAAATCATCCCGGCGGTAATTTCCGTGAACCTGAAAAAGCGTCCCAAAAAATCCCACTCCATCCCTGTCCCCACCCGATGCCCGGTCTGCGGGGGCCCCCTCCGCAAGGAAGAGGTGTTTCTTCGCTGCACATCCGCTGCAACACTTTGCCCACCGGGGTGCCATGGACATCGAGGGCATGGGGGAAGTCATGGTCGGACAACTGGTCGATGCGGGTCTGGTGCAGCACCTCGGGCAGATCTACGAACTGACCCAAGGGCAAGTGGAAGAGCTGGAGCGGATGGGGGAGAAATCCGCCAGCAACCTCGTCGAGGGAATCGCCACAAGTCGCAAGCGCACCCTTGGCAGATTGATCTTCGCACTGGGCATCCCTCAGGTCGGCTCCGTCTTATCGGAGTCGCTGGCCCGTCATTTCCAGTCGATGGAGAACCTTTCCAAAGCCACCGTCGCCGATCTCGTCCAGGTCAAGGACGTGGGCGGAAAGGTGGCTGAGGAGATCGTCGCTTTTTTTGCCGAGCCCTCCACCCGGCGCCTCCTCCAGGCCTTGAAGCAGGCCGGGGTGAATTTTCAGGCCCTGCCCGCAGAGCTGGAAGTGCGCGGAGGAGTTTTTTCGGGGAAAAAGTTCGTCATCACGGGAACGCTCAGCCAACCCCGAGAGGAATTTATCCGTCGAATCCAGTCCCAAGGGGGATCGGTAGCCGGGTCGGTCAGCGCCAAAACCGACTACGTGTTGGCAGGCGAGGAGGCGGGCTCCAAGCTGGAAAAAGCCCGGACCCTGGGAGTTCGAGTTATTTCCGAGAAAGAGTTCGAAAAGCTTGTCGGGTAGATTTCCCGGGGGCGATAATCGGTTCGTGCCTTCCCTCCGACCTTTCCGCCTTTTTGCGCCGCTCTGGCTCGTCTTTCTTCCGTTGCTCCCCGCCCAGTCGGGGAACCCCGCCGCCAACGAGGATGCGGAGATCGAGCGCCGCAAAATCCTCAAAGCCGCCGACCAGGTGGAACGGATCGACCAGGAATTCGACAAAATCCAAAATCGCGTTTCCGCGCTCGAACAGTTGCTCGAGGAGATCAAGCAGCAGTCCCAGTCGCTCAAGGAGAGCCTGGCCAACGCCACGACCAAAGCCGCCCAAGACCGCTCCGCCTTGCTGGATGAGGTCTCCAAGATGCTGGCCGAACGGCGGGAAAAGGATAAGGCAAAGGAAAAAATTCCTCCACCACCCACCGCCAAATCCTCGGAAGCCTACGAGCATGTGGTGGCCAAGGGAGACACCCTGAGCTCGATCGTTCAGGCCTACAACGAGGAACACAAACTGAAGCTCACGGTGGAATCCGTCCGCAAAGCCAACCAACTGGGGAAAGACGCCTCCCTCAAGGTCGGACAGAAGCTGATTATTCCAGCCAACTGACCCATGACCACGCCAGCCTCCATGTACCGCCTGCAAAAACAGCAGACGGGAAGAATCCTCGGCCCGATGGACCTCGACCACCTCAAGGCCTTGGGCAACCAATCCCTGATCGCCCCGGATGACCTCGTTCAGGTGGACGAGGGCCCTTGGGTCAAGGCTCCCGAAGTTGCCCCTTTGGAGATGATCTGGTGGGTGGAACCATTGGATGGACCCCGGTATGGCCCCACCACAGCTGGAACCATCGCGGAGTTCCTGCAAAGCGGGCAACTCGGAGGTTCGGAACTCGTAACCCACAGCCGGACCAGGGAAACTTTCACCGTTACCGATTTTCTCGAGGAAATCAGCCGCCGTCGGGCCGCCCGCCTGAAAAGCCGCACCATCAAACTGGAGGAGGCCCCCGAGCCAGCCGAGGCCACCGCCAGCAGTCCCGCCTTCGATGCAGCCCTTCGCTTGCGGATCAAACAACTTGAAGCGGACTTGGCCAACGCCGTCCAGCAAATCGACCAGCAATCGCACGAGTTGGCCCGCTTGCGGGGTCTCCTCGGTAAATCCGGCCTTTCGGTTTGACCCTCGGTTTGGGTCTCCGCTACTCTTTCTCGTTCAACCATTTCCCTTATGCGTCACACCATTTCCGTCGTGGTTCAGAACCGGTTCGGGGTCCTCACCCGGATCGCCGGCTTATTCAGCGGCCGTGGTTTCAACATCGACACCCTGAATGTCGGGCCCACCCAGAACGACAAAATCTCCCGGATGACCATCGTGGTGGTCGGCAACGACCAAGTCCTGGAGCAGGTCGTCAAACAGCTGAACAAGCTGGTCGACGTCCTTGAGGTCCACGATTTCAAGGACGGGGACGTCATCGACCGCGAGCTGATCCTGCTTAAGGTCAAGGCCTCCTCCTCTTCCCGGCCGGAGGTCATGCAGATCTGCGATATCTTCCGCGCGAAGATCGTCGACGTGCAGTCCGCCAGCCTCTCGATCGAGGTGACCGGGGACGAGAGCAAAATCGACAAATTCCTCCAACTGATGAAACCCTTCGGCATTTTGGAACT
>RHAF01000013.1 GCA_010028775.1 Verrucomicrobiota bacterium
GCGCCACCTTGACACGGTGGAGGTCAGAGGTTCAAGTCCTCTACGGTGCAGGGATTCTTCGGGACTTTACTCCAACAACTCCTGCAGTTCCGTCCAACTCAAGCCGCGGACAAAATCCTCCTCGCTGACCAAGGTGCCCTTGAAAAGCTCCTTTTTCTTTTCCTGCAAACGCACGATCTTTTCCTCCACCGTATCCCGCGCGATCAGTTTGTAGGAGCTGACAATCTTGTTCTGCCCGATCCGATGCGCCCGGGCAGTGGCTTGGTCCTCCACCGCCGGATTCCACCATGGATCGAAATGAATGACTGTATCCGCCCCCGTCAGGTTCAGCCCCGTGCCGCCGGCTTTCAAGCTGATGAGAAATACGGGGATATCCTGGTTTCGCTGGAAACGGTCCACCTCACCCGCCCGGTCCACCGTTCCCCCGTCCAGGTAGCAATGCGGGACCTTCCTGCGCCTCAACTCCTCCTGCACCAGCTTGAGCAGGGAGACAAACTGGCTGAAAACCAGCATCCGATGACCGCCGGAAATCGCTTCGTCCAATCGGTCGAGGAAATATTCCATTTTGCCGGAGGGCTCCGTCCACGCTTTGCCGTTCTGCGGCAAAAGCCCGAGATGGCAGCAGGCCTGACGCAATCGCATCAGCACCGTCAGCACCGCGATCCGGTCCCGACCTCCCGAGGCCTTGCCCGCCAATTCGCTCACCTGCTTTCTTCCTTCTTCCAGGATCTGGCGGTAGACCCCTTTCTGCTCGTCCGTCAATTCGCACCAGGAAACCTGTTCGATCTTGGCCGGCAGATCCCGGGCCACCTCGGCCTTCGTCCGGCGCAGGAGGAAGGGTCTGACCCGCTGGCGCAACCTCTGTTGAGCCCTCTCGTCCCCCAGCTTGGCCACCGGAATTTCATACCGGTCGCGGAAATCCGTCGCGGTCCCAAGATATCCCGGCATGAGAAAGTCGTAGATTGACCAGAGATCAAGCAGGGAGTTTTCCAGGGGCGTGCCAGTCAGCACCAACCGATGGTCACAGGTCAGTTTTTTCACACAAACCGCCGTCTGGCTTGAACGGTTTTTGATGCTTTGCGCCTCATCCAGGACCACCGAATCGAATTCCAGCTTCTCATACTCGGCGATATCCCGGCGCAGGAGGGCGTAACTGGTGACCACCAGATCGTAATCGGGGATTTTGGAAAGCATGGTCTTCCGCCCCGCACCGTGAAGCGCCAGCATCTTGAGGCCGGGCGCGAATTTCTTTCCCTCATCCATCCAGTTGATCACCAGGCTGGTCGGGCAAAGCACCAGGCTCGGTAGCTTGGTCTTGCTCTCCTTCCGGCGGAGCTCAAGGAAGGCCAGGGTCTGCAGGGTCTTGCCCAATCCCATCTCGTCGGCCAGGACCCCGCCGAAATGGTTCCTGGCCAGGTACTGCAGCCAGCCGATCCCCTCCTTTTGGTAGGGCCGGATGATTTTTTCCAGGCGCTCGGGCAGTTTGGGTTCCTCGTAGTGGAAAAGCTCCTCCGGAGGTTTCCAGTTGGACCGCCCGCCCACGCTCCAGCCGCTTGCCCGTAAAGCCTCCCCGAAATAACCGCGGAATCTTTTCTCCAGTTTGTAACGCGTGCCATCGTTCCTGACCTGGCAATCCCGCAGCACCTCGTGAAACTCCGCCACATCGTCCGTGGGAACCAGGGCGATTCGTCCCCCCGCCAACCGGTGATGGCTCAGCCCTGTTTGGAGCAGCCTTTGCACCTCGGCAGGGGTGAGGGCATCCGCACCGCTGCCTGAACGAAAATCCACCTCGACCGAAAGCCAGGATCCGCCGGTGTCCTTCAGGGTAACCTCGGGCGTGACATAGTCGCAACGGCTCAAAAGCGAATCCATCCGCGGGGTCAGCTTGACCTCCCATTTCTTTTTCCATCGCGGAAGGACATTGGCCAAAAAGGCCCCCACCTTCCCCTCCCCCGCCAGGGTATACCGTTCGGCCGCCCGCTGACCGGGAAGAAAGCCGGCCGCCAAGAGCTCCCGTTGGGCTACCCGCTCCATTTCACGTCCACGGACACGATAACGCTTGGCGTCCCCCTGGTCCGGAACCCAGGCATCCATTCCTTCGTTCTGCCCCGGCATTCCGGTCAGGATGTGCGTCTCATTTCCGTAAACCGCCACCAGCTGGCAGCTCACACCGGAGAGCAACCCGTCCAGCTCCACGCGGATTTTCGGCGCCATGGTTTCAAACTGCAGGTTTTTCAGCTTTTCCCCCGCCTCCACAAGGACGTGCCGCTCCAATTGAGGCATTTCCCTTTGGAGAAAGGTGGCCAGGCCCTCCCGGGTCACGGTTCGCGAGCCTTTCCTCAGGCCCTCGTAAGTTTGTGGCAGGCTGTCGAGCAATTCCAACTGCTCACCCGTCAGACGCCAGCGGCCGTTGGTTGCCTCGAGTGATTCGCTTCCCTCCGGCCCGACGGGAGCTGGGATCAGGTCAAGGTGCAGAATCCCCCCCTCATCCAACTCGGCTTTCAGGCGGGTTCCCTCGGCCGCGCGACCCACGCTGAGATGCTTTCGGCGGCCCAGAAAAACCCGGGGGTGACCGAGTAAAACGGGAAAGAAAGCGTCCCGGATCGCCGGCATCAGTTCCGCCTCACCGTGGACGGAAGCCCCATCCATCTTCTCCAGCATGGCCAAAAGGGCGGCATCCGATTCGTCCACGATGTAAGGCTCCACTTTGTCGACCGGGACCGCATCCAGGCTTTTGGTCGGACCCCCGTCGACCGAGGCCTCCACCGTGAGGGGAATCTTTCCGGCCTTCCACGCCTTGCCTAATTCGAGCGGTAGATGCACCTCGAGGGAAAGTGGCTTCGACCCCTTGCCGGCCAATTGCCCCAAAACCCGGGGAAAGCGGGGCGCCATGGACCGCGCTGCCGCCGCCACCGGACCGGCCACCGCCCCGTTGGGCCGGGGCACCGGGCCCGCCACCCCCTTGCCGTTTTTCTCGAGGAATTTGAGGCTCAGCGCGATGACATGCGGGCAGACCGTTCCGTACTCCCTCGCCTGTCGACAGCTGCAAAGGTTCTCCACGTCTGAGAGGCGCTTCCCCAGCTTCAAACGCGCATTCACCGTGCCCGTCCCCGCCTGAACCACCCCACCCAACACCGGGTCGATCCAGTCCACCGACATCACCTTGCCCGCCTCCCAAAGGGAACGCCCCTCCTGCATGGCCCGCCAGCCCCCAATTTCCAAAAGCATCTCTTTGGACAAGACCGAAGGCACCGAACTGGATTCCGACATACTCCGTAATCCTATGAAAAGTCCGCAAGAGGGGGCAACCCCCCTTCCCAAGGCCTGTGTCCATCTTGGGAACAACTCGGGCGGCCCCAGAGCCCGGAAGGTCGGAATTTTTGATATCCCTTTCCATGGCCGCTCGCTGAACTAAGCTGAATCGGTTCAACGATGAATCGGCAAAAAGTTCTTCTCCTCACGATGGGTCTGCTTGGTTTCATCTGGCTGGGGATGTGGATTCACGGTGGGTGGGGAACCATCACTCTCGATGATGAAAACAAGCCTTTGCAGGCCGTTCTCCAATCGTTCTCCCGCCAGTCCGGCCTTCCCGTAATCACCGACTTGGATGGAAACAAGCCGATCACCATTCATGTCATCCGGGTCCCCGTCTCCGAGGCCCTGGATGCCCTGCAGGCCGTGGCGGAGTCCCGGGGACGGTTGCTTTTTCTGGCTGCCCCGAACAAAACCGAACTGCAAAAAGCCCTGTCCCACCTCCCCAAGAAATTGGAGCCCGCGGACTGGAAAACCATCGAATACCGCCTTCCTTTCATGTTTTTGGGCGGCACGGAGGATCTCCCCCGGTGGAGGGATCCCCGCCAACAGACCTGGAACCCATCCACCCCGAAAGACGGCACCCTCGCCTCCCTTTTGGAGAACGCGGCGCAAGCCACCGACATCCGCATTGTGCTGCCTGCGGACTGGAATCCAAAAGTGGAGAAGTCTTTTTCCTCCGGCCCCATCTCCTCCCTGCTGCCTTCCGTGACCCAGACGGCTGGAGGAACCGGAAAGATGGTCTTTCTCCTTCCAGGCCCTCGCCCTGATCGAGGCTCGGAATCAGGATCGGCAGATCGATCTGCTCCTTCCGACTTCTGGCGACGACGCTCTTCCGAAGGCCCCCAACTTACCCCGGAAGCTTTCGCAGCCCGCCTCCAGTCTCGTCTGTCTGGCTTGCCCGCCGATCAATCCAAAGAGGCTCAGGCCGCCATTGATGAATCGGTCAAACAGTACACGGAATGGCTCGCCCTTTCCGCGGAAGAACAGGAGAAGAGGATGCAGGAGATCATGCAGGATCCCAACCGCCAACAACGTGGCTCCGAACGATTCAACCGCGGAATGCGGATGATGAGTCCGGATCAAAGGGCCCAACGTTACGCTCGCTACAATAACAGAAAAGAGACCCTCAAGGATCCCGGGCACACCCGATGAAATCCTCGGAGGGGTTTACCTTGGTCGAGCTTTTGGCGGTCATCGTCATTATGAGCCTGATGGCAAGTCTGCTGACCCCATCCCTGCAGAGCGTTCGCGCCAAAAGTGAATCCACCGCATGCCTTTCCAACCTGAAGCAGATCGGCACCGCCGTTTGGCTCTGGATCCCGGAAAATGAAAACCGTTATCCCCGGATTGAAAATGATCCGAGTCACCCCCTTTATGATCCAGTGGATCAGGCCAAGACGCTGATCGAGACCCTGGGACCCTATGGATTGACCACGAATGTTTTGGCCTGCCCCGGGGACCTGAGAGCCGGTGGCAAATATTTCAAAAAATACACCAATAGTTATGAATGCCCGCCTTGGTCAGGAGACGAGTTGGCCAGCAGCGGCCAGATATCGATCTACACTCCCGGAGGCACGTTCCAGGTTTCCGCCTCGCGCGTCACCTTGGCTTGGGACTATGAGAATGTCCACAGCGGCGGTTTCAACATGCTGAAAGCTGACAACACCGTCCTGCATCGAAATTACAAACCCAAATACAAATAAACAGGGCTCAAGCGAGGGAAACTTCGGCCTCAACTTCGCCCCTGAATCAGGCTAGGCTCTGGAGGTGATCCGTCTGGGCGTGAACATCGACCACATCGCCTCCTTACGGCAGGCCCGCTATCGCGGAACCCCCACCGCAGCCGTCCCTGAACCGGACCCCCTCACCGCTGCCCGGCTTTGCTTGGAGGCCGGAGCCCACTCCCTCACCGTCCACCTGCGCGAGGACCGCCGGCACATCCAGGATGCCGACGTGGTCAAGATCGCCGACCGGTTTCGGGCACGCCTCAATCTAGAAATGGCCGCCACGCCCGCCATGGTGGAGTTGGCCCTCAAAATCCGGCCCGCCGAGGTTTGCTTGGTTCCGGAGAACCGTGCGGAGGTCACCACGGAGGGCGGACTGGATGCGGTTGGACAGGAGAAGGCCCTTCAACCGGTGGTTCAAAAACTCCGTGCGGCCGGTATTCGGGTCAGTCTCTTCATTGATCCGGACCCGCAACAGGTTGCCGCCGCCGCCCTGCTGGCTCCGGTCATTGAACTCCACACCGGGAGTTTTGCCGATGCCTCGGAGAAGGAGCGCCCCCCCCAGCTTCTTCGTTTGGAAAAAGCCTCCCATCAGGCCCACGGCCTGAAACTTCAGGTGAACGCCGGTCACGGACTTCGACTTTCCAACCTTCCCGCACTGCTCGCCCTCCCCCACCTTCACACCCTGAACATTGGACATTCCCTGGTCTGTCACGCCCTCACGGTGGGACTGGGCCAAAGTGTCAGGGATTTTCTCCGGGCCATCGAAAAAAAATGACTGCGGAAAGAATGCTGGGACTCGGCATCGACCTCGTGGAAATCAGCCGAGTGGAGGAATCTCTGGCCAAATTCGGCGACCGCTTTCTTCAAAAGATCTTTCTCCCCACCGAGACCAGCTACGCTCTATCCCAATCCAGGCCTGTCGCACACCTCGCCGCCCGCTTTGCCGCCAAGGAGGCCGCTGCCAAGGCCTTCGGGACCGGCATCGGGGAGTCTCTCTCCTGGCTGGATCTGGAAATCGGCCGTCACGCCAACGGCGGGCCCTTTCTTCGGTTTCATGCCAAGGGAGCCGACCTGGCCCTTTCCCGGGGAGTCTCGCGAAGCCTGATTTCCTTATCCCATACCCAAACCCTGGCCTCGGCCACCGTCGCCCTTTTGGGAGTATGATCGTACTTTCCCCAACCCAAGCGCGCGCATGGGAGGAGAAGAGCCTCCAGTCCGGCCATCGGCTGAAGAATCTCATGCGGGAGGCGGTGGATGGGGCTTGGAAAACCCTCCAGCCTTTTCTCCCCCACCCGGGCAACGCCCTCGTTCTGGTGGGACCGGGACACAACGGGGATGACGCCGTCCTCCTTGGAATCGAGCTCAAGGAAGCAGGTTGGCACGTTGAATACCTCCTCTCGCGCTCTCCCGCCAGGAGGATTCACCCGGATCCCCGGGTGAAATCCAAGCTATGGAAAAAAGCCGTCGTTTGGCCCGCCAAACCCGACCGCTTTTCCAAGACCGCCGGCCCCCGGTTGGTTATCGACGGAATCTTGGGCCTGGGCGCCACTCCGCCGCCCCGGCCTGCCGAAGGAGGATTAATTTCCTGGATCTCCCAACAAAAACGGGGGGGCGACTTTTTTGTGGCCGTGGATCTGCCTTCGGGACTGCATCCCGCCAACGGATCCGCTACCGGACCCGTCTTTCCGGCTGACCTCACCTTGGCCTTGGGCTCGGTCAAAGCCGGTTGTCTCAGCGACTGCGCCCTGCCATGGGTCGGTTCAATTCGGGGTGTTCCCGTTGATTTCGGTGTTCCCAGCCCGAAACCCAATGCGGATTTTTTCATCCCCGCCGATGCCCTCTCCCTCGTGCGCCATCGGCCCGCCGACCTGCATAAAAATTCGGCCGGCATCGTTCACCTTTGGACAGGTTCACCCCAATACCCCGGTGCCGCCCTTCTGTCCTCCCACGGGGCCCTTCGTTCAGGCTCGGGCTACGTCCGGCTTTTCGGCGACCGTTCCGTCACCTCCCCACTTTCCCCTCAACTCCCCGAACTTTTGCTGGCCGCCCTGACGGAGGACGGCTCCCCCGACGTGGAATCTTTTCTCGATCGTGCCGGAGCTTTGGTTATCGGATCCGGCCTGCCTCCGACCGACGGCCTGGAACATTTTCTCTCGCAAACTCTCCCGTCAGCCAAGGTGCCCGTTGTTTTGGATGCCGGCGCCTTGGATGTTCTGGCCCGGCGTCCAGACCTGATATCCTCCACCACCGCTCCCCTGATCCTCACTCCACATGCGGGCGAACTTTCCCGTCTGCTCGGCCAACCTCTGCGGGATCGTGCCGAGTCATCTGCCGAATGGATCAAAAAATACCCCACCACCAGCCTCGTTCTCAAAGGCCCGCACACCCTCGTCTGCCAAGCCGGGCACCTCACCAGCTTGAACGGATCGGGAGGTCCCTGGATGGCAACCGCGGGAATGGGAGACCTGCTGGCGGGACTGATCGGAGGCCTTTTGGCAACAGGATCCCCGGCATGGGATGCATGCCGTCTGGGTGTTTTTTGGCACGGCTTGGCGGCCGACCAGGCCATGAGCCAGGGCGGGCCCGCCATCCTGGCCAGCGATGTGGCCAGGCAACTTCCGGTGACTTGGCGAACGATCAAGATGGGGGCAATTTGACAACACCATGAATCTTAGCGATGTCCGTCAGGTCAAAATCTGGCTCCAACTGATCGACGGCTTCTTGTCGGCCGGCGCCATGGTCCTGGCCTTTCTCATCCGGGTCTACGCCTTGCCACGCTGGATCCCCTTGGAGTCCCGGGAAATCGGCGATTTTGTCCTCTATCTACCCTACGTGGTCCTGATGGGTTTTTTGGCCCCGTTCGTCATGAGCCGACGCGGCATCTACCGCAGTTTCACCGCCCGTGGCCAAACCCTGAACTGGGCCAACCTCTTTGAGGTCGGGTTGATACTTTTTCTGGTTGGTATCTCCGTGGTCTTCTTTTTCAGACAGTCTCCCAGTCGCATCGTTTTCATGCTTTTCGTCCCCATCTTCTTTGCCCTACTACTGGCCCGGGAAAACCTCTACCGCCACTTCCGTCTTTTACGCCGCAAGGGAGGACACGCCTCTGCGCGTCTGATCCTGGCAACAGACTCCCCTCAAAGCTCCGAGCGTTGGATCAACCTTTTCTCCGACTCCCCGGTCGGGGTTTGCTTGACCCGGACCTTTGCCGCGGGTGAGGGCCCCCTCCAGGGTTTTGTTCAGGCCATCCACCAGGATTCGGCCGGCATCGTCCTTTTCGACGTACATGCCCGAAACATGGGTTGGACGGCCGAGGCGATCAAGGCTTGTGAGGAGGAAGGGGTGGAGGCCTGGCTGAGCACCGGGTTTGTCGGCACCCAGTTGGCCCGCGCCCAGTTCGAGGAAATCATGAACCGCAACCTTCTCGTCTTCCGCTCCACCCGGGCTGGAACCTGGCAGTCCCTGGCCAAGATTCTTTTTGACCGCGTCGCCGCCACTCTCCTCCTGATTCTACTCTCCCCGCTCTTTGTCCTTATCTGGATGGCCATCAAACTCGAATCCCCCGGCCCCGCCCTCTTTCGCCAGCGCCGCAGTGGCCGTCACGGCGAACCCTTCACCATGTTCAAATTCCGGACCATGCACTCCGATGCCGAAATGCGGAAATCCGAGCTCGAGGCCCTCAACGAAATGAAAGGCCCGGTATTCAAAATCAAAAAGGACCCCCGCGTTACCCGGGTCGGATCCTGGCTCCGGTTCACCTCCCTGGATGAAATCCCCCAGCTCCTCAACGTCTTTCTGGGCCAAATGAGCCTCGTGGGCCCCCGCCCCCTTCCCGTCTACGAAACCCTGGCCATGACGGCCAACGCCCAGCGCCGCCGGTTGAGCGTCTCCCCCGGAATGACCTGCCTTTGGCAGATCTCCGGCCGGAACGAGGTCACGGATTTTTCGGACTGGGTCCGGCTTGATCTCGAGTACATCGACCAATGGTCCCTCTGGCTGGACTTCCAAATCCTGCTCCGCACCATTCCCGCCGTTCTTTTTGGGCGCGGAGCTCGCTGAATCCGGGTCAAGCCCCTCCCCCCCCCATGAAACCCCTGCTCCTCGACGTGCCCGTCACGGACTGGAAGCTTCCGGCGGGGCAGGCGTACCGGGAAAAACAGATCCGGGACTGGGTTTTGAAAAGATTTGTCTCCTCATACGAGGAAATGACCGATCTCTCGGCACCCCTGCGGGCGGATCTCTCCTCACGTTTCCGCCTCCGGGCCGCAGAACCGGCCAAAATCCAGGGATCAGAGGACACCACCCGCAAATTCCTCTGGAAGCTGGGGGACGGCTCCTTCGTGGAATCAGTGCTGATTCCGGCCACGATGGGAAGTTCCGGTCGCCGAAGCACACGCCTCACCCTTTGCGTTTCCAGTCAGGTGGGCTGCGCCTACGGTTGCCGCTTTTGCGCCAGCGGGATCGACGGTTGGCGCCGCCACCTGACCACAGCCGAGATTCTCGGCCAGGTTATCGAGGCAGCCAAAATTGCCGGTCGTCGGCCGGACAACCTTGTTTTCATGGGGATGGGAGAGCCCTTGGCCAACCTTCCCAACCTCCTTCCCGCCCTCGAACTCCTCATTTCCCCCTCGGGCATCGGCATGGGGGCCCGCCACGTCACCATTTCCACCAGCGGCCTCGCCCCCCAGATCGAGGAGCTGGCCCGCCATCCCCTGCAGTTCCGACTCGCCCTCTCCCTGCACGCCGCCAGCGACGAAATCCGGGACAAGATCATGCCCGTCAACAAACGCTATCCCCTGGACCGTCTTCTCAAAGCCTGCGACGCGTTCGTCCAGGCGAAGAATAAACAGATTTATTTCGAGTACATTCTTCTCGCCGGAATCAACGATGACCCCAGCCAAGCCCGTCTCCTGGCCCAGCACGCCCGCCGCCTCCACGCCAAGGTGAATCTCATCCCCTACAACAAGGTGGAGGGATTGCCTTATGAGCGGCCCTCGGAAACCGCAATCCGACAATTCTGCCAGACCCTTTTGCAAAACGGCGTCCGGGCCACTGTTCGCCGCGAAAAAGGCCACGACATCGACGCCGCCTGCGGGCAACTTCGCCTCAAAGAAATCAATTTCAAAGGGGAAGCATCGTCCTGACGTGCGGGCATAAAAAAAGCTGCGCTCGAGAGGATTTGAACCTCCATGGGTTGCCCCGCTACCACCTCAAGGTAGTGCGTCTGCCAGTTTCGCCACGAGCGCGTAACGCTAAATCCTAGTTCAGACCTCCCCCACTGACAAGCCAGCCCGCTTGGCCACTTGCCGCATCACCCCGTCGAGCATCCCCTCGGTCAATCGACCGGTAAACGTGTTCTGTTGGCTAACGTGGTAGGAGCCCAGTAACCAACGCCCCCCCGGAATCGCCGCTTCCGCACCGTGACTGAATTTTGGCTTCGGTTTCAAACCGAAATACCTCGCCACCGCTTCAAACCCAAATCCCCCCAAGGCCAGATACACCCGAACATCCTTAAGCTGATCCAGCTCCCGGTGAAAAAAGCCGGCACACGCGTCCCTCTCCCTTGGAGTTGGCCGATTGGTCGGCGGGGCACACTTCACCGGAGAGGTGATCCAAACCGAATTCAGCATCAAACCGTCACCGCGGCCCGTGCTTTCTGCCTGGCTTGCCCACCCCGCCTTCCAGAGGGCGCGATAAAGCCATCTTCCGGACTCGTCTCCGGTAAACATTCTCCCGGTGCGATTAGCCCCGTGGGCCCCCGGCGCCAACCCCACCACCACGATCCTTGCACCGGGATCCCCCCAACCGGGTACCGGCCGGCCCCAGTACTTTTCCTGTGCATAGGCCGCTTTTTTCTCGCGGGCGACCCTCTCCCTCCACTTGACCAGCCGCGGGCACTTCCTGCAGATGACAATGTCCCGCTCCAGGGCGGAAAGCCCGGATAAGCTCATCCCTTTTTTTGATCGCCTACCGGGCAGGCGTTTCGCCCCATCCAACGGGAAATTCTCTGACGATGGCCCGCCACCAGGGCGTATACCAAAGCGGCAAACGGCTTGACCAAGGGATATAGAATGAAATCCCCTAGCCACTCCCATCCCGGAATATGACGCAAACAAAACCCCGTGGCGGCGGCTTTTTTCCACAGCTTTCCATTTTCGCCCAGAGCTTGGATTCCTTTGTCGGCCAGGGTCCGGTCGACCATCGGGTAACGGCTCATCCGCGCCTCATCCTGATAGGCGATGGTTTCAAAGGTGTCAGGGCGCCCTCTTCGGATCAGCCACTCCACACTGGCCTGACAAAAACCGCAGTCCGCATCGTAAAAGAGGATGATTCGGCCCATGGCCAATTCTACTCCCGGCCTAACCCGGGAGCCAACCCGCTTGCCACTGGCGGTTTTTTCCTCAAACTAAGATTCGTGGTCTCCCCCCTTCCCCGTCCTTCCTTGGCCCAAAAGCTCCTTCGCCTGATCACCAGGGGAGAAACCATAACTTACGGGGCCGTGGCGATTCTACTTTTGTTTGTCGCCGGGGCCATCGCCATCTACCTCGTCAAGTTTGTCCTTTCGTCCGGCGGCCAGCCCTTTTTCGCCACCCTCATCACCCTGATCAACGAGATTCTCCTGATCATGATCGTCATGGAGCTCCTGCGCACCGTCACCCGCCTTCTTTTGTCCCCGGGACACGATGTCGGCATTGAGGACTTAAATCCCTTCTTGGTGATTGCCGGCATCAGCGTCACCCGCCGGGTTCTGGCCATCGGGGCCGGCCTTTCCGTGAGCGAATCCGGTGGCCAGCTCCTGGAAAAGGAAAAGTTCACCCAATCCATGATCGAACTGGGAGTCAGCGGTCTGATCATCCTGCTTGTCGCCGTATCTCTTTGGCTGATCAATCGCCGGATCCCCGGCCGCCGAAACTAAAAAAAGACCTACCGTTGCTCGGGTAACAGGACGTAGTCGGGGAAGTTCCCCTTGAGCCTTTCCCCCGGAGGTCCCTGGGTAACCGACTCGACCAGGTATTTCCCGCCCACAAAACATCCCCTCCAGGACTGCCCGAACCCGCCGAAACTCTCCTCGTTGTCCCCACGGGACCGGACTTTGTTATGTCCGAACTTGAAACAGCGCAGGTCCATGGCCACCTGCTTGGCCAGGCTGGCATCGTCCGTTGCCAGGCTGGAGACCAGATTGCCGTTGGATACGTTCATCTCCGCCACCATCTGGTCCACGCTGTCGACCACCACCACCGAGTCCACCGGGCCAAACGGCTCCCCGTGGTAGAGTTTGCAGTTCCGGGGAAGGTTCAACAGGGCCACCGGGGCGAGATAGGCCGAAATATCCTGGGAAGGCTGGAAAAGCGCCTCATCCAACCGCCCCTCGTACAACGCCACCGCCCCGCCTGAGACCGCCTCGCCGACCTGGACCCGCAGCTCCTCCACTTTTTTGCTGTTGATCAAGGGTCCGTAGTCCAGCGCCGGCAAGGGATCCTCCGCCTTGTCCACCAGCAGGGGATGCCCGCATTTCAAACCCCGCACCACCCCGAGATACATTTCGAGGAACTTGGGAAAGAGGGCCCTCTGCACCACGTAACGCGGGTAGGCCGTGCACCGCTGCTTGCCGAACTCGAAACCCTTTTTGATCTGCCCCGCCAGGCCCTTCCAATCGGAAAATTCCCAAACGCCGTAGCAGTTCACCCCGTCCATCTCCAGCATGTAACGCTTGGAACGGTCGTAGAATGCCGCGGCGATCTCCCGCCCGTTGTTCTTTCCCCCGACGAAGGCCAGACAGGAAATCGCGTCGTTCCGGACCAGCGCCTCGCTCAACTCGCCGCCCGAACCGCTGACCAGGCTCACCGGCAGGCCTCGTCGGCGGGCGAGCGCCAGGGCCAGGGTGACCGCATGAATTCCCCCGTCGGTTGGTGTTTTGGCGATCACCGAGTTGCCCGCCAGACACTGCACCAGCACCGCGTGAATCAGCACGGACAAGGGATAGTTCCAGGAGGCGATGTTGGAGATCAGTCCAAGGGGCTTGCGCCCCTCCATCATTTTTTCGATATGGCCAACATACCAGCGCACTCCCGAGATGCATCTCTCCACGCTGACCTTGGACTGGGAATAGGGTTTGCCGATCTCCCACACAAGGGTCTTGGCCAGAAGATCGGCGTGTTTCTCCAGATCCCCCAGAGTCTCGGTCACTTTTCTTTTCCGCTCGTCGAGATCCGTTTTCGACCAGGCGTGGAATTCGGCCTCCGCCGCAAGGACCGCAGCACGGGCAGCCTCCAAACGGATCATCGGATAACGGCCCAAGGGGGTGGCATCCACCGGCGAGAGGAAAAGCTTGCCGTGACCGGGTTGTCCCCACGAGCCCCCGATCAGGTTCAGGAGATTGCCCTCCGTTCCATAGGCCTCCGGGGTCGCCTGCCGATGCTGATCGACAAGCTTGGGCCAGGAAGCCGATGGAGAGATAATTTTACTCACTTTGACTGATCCTAGGACAAATGGGCTCCACGTCACGCCCCGACTCGACGAATGACCTTCCGATCTTTATCTCATGGAGATGCGGGAAATCAAACAGCTGATGCGCATCATGGCACGGCTTCGAGGGCCGAAAGGTTGCCCTTGGGATCGCCAACAGACACACCGCACCCTTCGGCCCATGATTCTCGAGGAGGTCTACGAACTCCTCGAGGCCATTGACCAAAGGGACGACCACGCCCTCCGGGAGGAGCTCGGGGACGTTCTCCTCCACATCATTTTCCATGCCCAACTGGCCCGCGAGCGGAGGGCCTTTGACTTGCAGGAAGTCGCCAAGGAACTCGCCAAAAAACTGGTGCAACGTCACCCCCATGTCTTTGGCCGGGAACGGCTAAAAAACCCGGCCCAGGTCCTGCAAAGGTGGCACCAGCTAAAACAGCAGGAAAAGCCAAGCCGCCGCAGCTCCTTGGACGGGGTCCCTCGCCATCTTCCAGCCCTGCTCCGCGCCCAAAACCTGCAAAAAAGGGCCGCCCGGGTCGGTTTTGAATGGCCCGATCCCTCCCGAGGCATTCCCGCCAAGGTCCGGGAAGAGTTGCGGGAACTGGGTCGTACCCGGAGTCGGGGTCCCGCTTTCAGCCGGGAACTTGGCGACCTTCTCTTTACCTTGGTTAACCTTGCTCGACATCGCCAAGTGGATGCTGAAAGCGCCTGTCGCGATGCGTCGGAGCGTTTTGCCCGCCGGGTTCGCTCGATAGAGACCCACCTTGCCAAAAAAGGCTTGAAAACCACCGATCTCACTCCGCTGCAACTGGATCGGGAATGGAAAAAAGCGAAAAACCGCATCGGTCGCCGTTGAGATATTCTTAATACCTTTTCACAACGCCACTTAGTTTGGCCTTGCGAATATCCGTCACCCCTCCAAATATCAGTCCATAAGCAAACGCCCCCCAGGGGCAGAAGGAGTAAAACTATGCTAGCAGCTAGCGCACTAAAATCGGGTGACCTTGTCGGGTTCACCTTCTTCATCGGGACCATGGCCATGTTTGCCGCCTCGGTCTTCTTCTACTTCGAGCGCCAAGTCGTCTCGGACAAATGGAAGACCTCGTTGCTGATCAGTGGCCTGATCACCACCATTGCGGCAGCCCATTACTACTATATGCGGGAGTATTGGATCACCAACTTCACCGGTGCCAACGCCTCCCTGGCTTCCCCCACCGAGTTCCGTTACATCGACTGGCTCCTCACGGTGCCCTTGATGTGCGCGGAGTTCTACCTTCTGCTCAAGGCGGCCGGGGCCAGCATCAACATGCTCTGGCGCCTGATCGGCTACGCCGTGCTCATGCTGGTGGCCGGTTATGTGGGCGAAGTCTCCGCCAAGGTTGGTCATCCCATCCGGGGATTCGAAAACTTCGGCTGGGGCGTCATTTCCACCATCGGATGGGCGGGAATCGTCTATGAGATCTTTTTCGGGGAGGCCAAGCAACTGGCCGACGGCAGCAGCGACGCCAACGTCCGCCGCGCCTTCAACCTTCTCCGTGGATTCGTGCTTATCGGATGGGCCATCTACCCGATCGGCTATATGACCCTGCCGGGTAACGTCCTGAGCAATTCCGTCGAATTGGCCTCCAGAATGAACGTCATCTACAACATCGGTGATGCTGTCAACAAGATCGGCTTCGGCTTGATCGTCTGGAACCTCGCCAAACGCGGGAAATAACCCTTTGAATTAGGGGCGTGGTTCAATCCGCGCCGCGCCGGGGGATCCCCACAGGGATCCCCCGGTTTTTTTTGTTCTGGTTTTCCCTATTCGCGACCTTTGGCCTAAAATCGCACATGCCCGCCTTTCTTCGCGAAACCCTCCCCTGGCTCCTCGCCGCCATGGCCATTGTCTTTTCCCTGGTCGCTCCCCAAGGCTCCATCGCCGCCGCACCTTGGATCTTTCTCTCCTCCGCCGTCATCCTGGGAGTTCCCCATGGCGCCTGCGACCCGTGGATCCCAGGATGGGTCCTCCATCGCCCTTCCCGCCCCCTCTTTCTGCTGATCTTTTTTTCTGTCTACCTCGCTCTGTCGGTCGTCTACCTTGTCCTCTGGCGGATCTTCCCCCTGCCTTCCACTTTCTTTTTCCTGATCCTGACCGCCTGGCACTGGGGTAGTGCCGATGCCTCGTTTGAAATCGCTCCCGGCTCCCGTTGGCTGGGCTTGGCCGTGGCCCGTGGATCCCTCGTCATGCTCGCCCCCTTTGCCGCTCACCCGGACGAGGCGTGGCAAGTCGTTCGTCTTATGGCGCCCGGGGCGGCCGAATGCCCCCCACGCTCCTTTTTCCTTGCTGGCGTGGCCCTTGCCCTGACTCTTCAGCTCTTTTCACGCTCCTCATGGAAAAGCTGGATGGAAACTTTTCTTCTCCTCTGTCTTTTTTATTTCGCCCCGCCGCTTCTTTCGGTCGGAATTTACTTTATGGCCTTCCATGCCTGGCGCCACCTCTTGCGCCTGACCGCCCTGAGGGATCATCTGGTGTCTGATAAAATTCACCTTTGGATCAAATCACTCGCGCGGCTTCTTCTTCTCTCCGCCCCGCTTACCCTGGCCACCCTGCTATTCCTTCCTTGGATCCCCCATTGGGCCCATTCGCAAATCCAGAAAGATTGGGTCGGTCCCTACCTCATTCTTTTGGCCGTCCTTACCCTTCCCCACGCCGTATTGGTCGGATGGATGGATAAAAAAGCCCCTTTTATAAAGTCTTAAAAATCTTTCTATCAATGATTTGCAATAGGTCTGAATGCCGATCCTTTAATTTTCACGTTTTTTGTGATAAGATAAAGTGTGAGCACGATACCAAAACTTCGGGAAGATTTCCGGCACGCCGAATGTGCCGTCGGCTATGCGAATCTAGGCATGTTCTCCGACGCACTGCAGGAGCTCGACACTCTTTCCCCAGCCATGTCCTCCGATCCGGGCGTGCAGGAATTCAAACTTCGCCTTCTGGAACGTTCCGCCCGCTGGCAGGAAGCCGCCGGCCTAGCCGCCCGGTTGGCCTCGGCTCACCCCGACGAACCTCGCTGGTTCATTGCCTGGGCCTTCGCCAAACGCCGGAGCGACTCGATTGAGACCGCCTCCAAGATCCTCACCGATGCCGCCAGCCTTCACCCCAAGGATCCCCTCATTCAGTTCAACCTGGGTTGCTATGCGGCCCAACGGGGCGACCTTTCCTCCGCCCAAAGCCACGTCCGCCAAGCCATTGAGCTGGATCATGGGCTTGAAAAACTGGCCCACGAGGATCCTGATCTCGAGCCTCTTCGCCAAGCCCACCTGCTGGACTGATTTTCCGGGTGGACTTTAGCTTTCGACCCCGTTCCTCTCCTTCCGCTCCAACTCCTGCAAATATTCCCGAATCTCCCCAGCTTGTTCATCGGGCAGGTCACCATAGCTGCGACCGAACCGCTCCTTGACGCACCCTGCGACATGGGCGTAAGGATTTCGTCCCGCAGGATGCCGGAGATCGGGCCTGAGCACCTTCTTCAAGCGGTCTCCCAAGGCCCGCATCTCCCGCCAAATCTCCTTTTTGAGATCCGGACTCACCCCGCCAGACGCTTGATCGCCAAAAGGGTGATGTCGTCCGAGCGCTCCGCCTCCCGCACGAAATCCTCCACCCTCTCCACTACCCGCTCGGCCAACTTCTCGGCCGAAAGGGACGCCCCTTGGCTTACAGCCTCCAGCAAACGATCCTCCCCGAAAAGATCCCGCGCCTCGTTCATCGCCTCGGTGACTCCGTCCGTGTAAACCAAAAGCGTCTCCCCGGGCTTCAATTGCAATTTCCTCTCTCCGAACTTGGCATCCTCAAAAACCCCCAAAGGCATTCCGCCGGGTGGCTCAAAGGCGGGCTTGCCCCCCGCTGACAACAGTACCGGCGGATTGTGCCCCCCCTGCCCATAGACGATGTTTCCGTTTTGTGTGTCCACCAGCCCGAGGATCATCGTGACAAACAGGTTCGCCTGGTTTTCCTTGGCCAACTGGGCATTCACCCGCATCAGAATTTCGAGGGGGGTACGGCCGGGGATTGTGGTGGCGCGGATCAGGGTCCGGGTCACCGCCATGAAAATGCCCGCCGCGATCCCCTTTCCCGAGACGTCACCCACCACAAAACACAGCTTCCCCGGCTCCACAAAGAAAAAATCATAGAGATCCCCGCTGACCTCTTTTGCCGGATCCAAGCGGGCAAAAATCTCGATGTCAGGGGACTCCTGCCGGCTCGGGAAGATTTTGGGCAGGAGTCCGCCTTGCAGTTCCCTTGCCAGATCCAGATCCCTCTGCACCTGCGCTCTCTCCAGGGCCGCACCGTGAGCCCGGATACGGACCAGGGCGGCCGCCACCAGACCGGCAAAATACTCCACCATGTGCTCGTCCTGGTCGGAGAAAGCCGTCCGTCCCACCGGATTAAGAAACTCGATCGCGCCCAGACACTCCTCCCCATCCAACAGGGGCGCGGCGAGAAGAGCCTTGGTTTTCCAGCCCGTCTTTTCGTCCGCCTCCCGATAAAAACGTGGATCCTCCTCCGGTCGGTCGACCCGGATGACTTTTCTGTCGGCGATGGCCGAGCCCACGATGCCCTTGCCTTTGGGAACTCTTAATTTTCCCAGATTGGGCGCACTTTCTCCACGGGCCGAATGGATCACCAGTTCCCCCGTGTGGGCATCCGGCAAGAAGATCGAACAAGCCTCGGCCCGGATCCAAGGCCGGCTTTTCTCCAGGATTTTCAACAGAAGACCCTCCAGGTTGGCCTCCCGGCCGATTTCCCCGGCCAAGCGGAACAATTTGCCATAGTCCGCCTCCTGAGTGCTTGTGGACATGAATTCTACGTTACCTCCCCTCCGGGTGATTGTCAGAACCAATCTCCCCCCTCAGACTGCGAGGATGTTCCCCAAAGTTCGCCTGCCCAACACCACCCTATGGGAGCCGGGTCCCTATCCCGGCGTCGAATTTGCTCCGCTTTCCCACGATCCCCTCACCGGTGGCCGTTTCCTCCTCCGGCGCTTCGCTCCCGGCACGGTGATTCCCGCCCATCGCCATCCCCAGACCGCCGAATCCGTGGTGGTTCTCAAGGGCAAATGGATTGAGGGCAACGTGGAATACGGACCCGGATCCTTTTTTCATGCACCCAAAAACACCGTCCACGGACCACATCGCGCCGAGAAGGAGGTGGTAAGCGTCACGTGGTATGACGGTCCGTTGAGCGTGGAAACCGCGGATGACTCCGGCATTCTTCCGGGGACGGTTCCGCCCGCGGCCTAGGTCAAATGCCTACTTTGCCGGCCTCGGAGGGGTAAAAACAATTTCCACCCGCCGGTTCTTCGCCTGCCCCTCGGCATTGTCGTTGGGCGCCAAAGGCCGGCTGTCGCCGTAACCCACGGCACACAACCGGGAGGCCGGCACCATACCCGTCGCCTCTAGGGTCCGGACGGCGACGGCCGCCCGGGCGGTGGAAAGCTCCCAGTTGCTCGGGTAAAACTGGGCCAAAACCGGGGCAATCGGCACGTTGTCCGTATGCCCTTCAACACGGACCTCGTCCTGAGATTTGTTGATCGCCGCCGCAACCTTACGCAAGACGTCCACTCCCTCCTGGGAAAGCTCGGCGGAACCGCTGGGAAAGAGAATCTCGCTGGCCACCGTCACCTTGAGCTGATCCTTCAGACGGGAAATCAGCACGTCCTTGTCCGCCAGCTTTTTTTTCAACTCCTCCTCCAGTTTTGCCTCGTCCCCCGTGATCCCGGCCGTGGCCTTTGCTTTCTCCAGCTGTAATTGCTGGTCCGCGATTTTTTTTTCCAATGCCCCTTTTTCGGCGGCGGCCAAATCCTTGACCTTGCTCAACTCCGCCTTGGCCTGCTCCAGCTGAAGGGACAAATCTGAAACTTTTTTTGTGTCCGCCTTGCTTTGGTCAAGTTGGGCGCGCAGTTCCTCGTTGGTTAAATCCGATTTTTTGGCCTGGACCTCCAGGGAGGAAACTTTTTGCTCTGCCTCGGCAAGCTGCGCCCGGGCGTTCATATCCCGGTTCATGTAATAGCCCCCGCCCCCCAACCCCAGAACTGCCGCCGTGGCCAAGGTCGCCGTCTTCCAGGCGACCACCTTGGCCGCCCCGGAGGCGGCCGCCTGGGTGGCCGTCTTGGCCGCCGAGGAGGAAAAGCTGGCTGGCGGGGGAGGGGTGGAAGTGATTGGAGTTTCGGCCATGACGGGGATGATGGATTCGACTCTTTATTTCGAACCCTTTGGGTTTTGGGAGGGTGTCTTGCCGGTGATCTTGGGCTTCTTGTCCAGCTCCTCCAGGACTTTCCATAGACGCTTCACCGCCTCGGGAGTTTTCTTCGCTTTGCCGGAAAAGATGTCCTTGGGATCCAGCTTTTGCCCGTAAAAGTTTTCATTGGTATCGTCCGCCGAACCGTATCCCATTCCCGATAGCGAAACCCCGCCGAAAAGCCCCTTGGTGAAGGAATAGGTGTAAACCGGGGCATTCACCGTGGCCACACCCGCAGAAAGCTCGCGCCCCGTCGGCCCGGCGGTCCCCTCCACCTCGGCACTGCTGGTGTAATTTCCTTTTTGGGAAAACTGCTTCACCGCCTCCTCCGTGTTAAGCAACAGGACAAAATTCTGGGAGGAACCCCCCGCCTGAAATCCAACCCCTGCTCCGGCCGCCGAAATAGCCGATGGGTGGGACCACTTTTTCCCCTCACGCATCACCACCAGCCCATCTCCGCCCTCACCCGCCACGATAAAACCGGCCTTGATGATCCACATCACCACCAAACCTTTGGCCTCTTGAAAAACCTCCCGGGGAATGCTGTCGCCTTGGGCTTTCCCGTACTGCTCGAGAATATCCACCGTTTTATCAATCCGCTCCTCCATGCTGCTGACCGCCTTGACCGAAAGAGTTGTTCCAGCCATGAAGGCAAGGATGAGGGGGATGACAGGTTTCACGACCAAGAGAATGTCAGGCCCGATTTCCTTTGGCAATCGGTTCCCGCTCCCTGCCCTCGTCCGCATCGATGTAGTCAAAGAAAGTCTGGATCTCATCGCGACCCTCCCAACCCGCCTCCCTTTTGCGAAAAACCAGACGCTCCGACATCTCATCCCGCCAGCCCCGCTTGCTTAGGTAAACACTCCAGATTTTTCTCTCCTCGGCATCCCGGGCCCTGCCCTGCCCGCCGCACCATTCCAAAATCTCGGCATCCGTTGCCCTTTCCCACACCCGTTTCCTTAACTCCTCGTATGCCACCCCCAAAAAATCACAGCAAGCCTTGTCAAAACCTTGGCCCAGGTTTTCCCGATACTCCGCCGGCAGCCGTCCCGACTTTTCCAGCCGTATCTTGTCCAGCATTCTCCCGAAGTAGGCCAGCCCCTCGACCATTTCGCGCGGACTTCGCAGTCCCGGGATCGGCTTTTTCTCGGCATTCACCGCCCGAGAGCCTCCCGCAGGTTCCGAATCTCGCTCTCCAATTCCTCCACCCGTGCCGCCAAATCCAGGATCATTCCCGCCGCATGGGAGGAAACGCCGTATTCCAGACGCAGCTGCTCAATCCTTCGCACCAAATAAAGCTCCCCTTCGCCGAAAAGATTTGCTCCGCCCCGCCGGACTTCCTCCCCCAGCAGCCCCTGCTCGACATAAGCCGCCACCGCTTCGGCCGTGGTCTCGGCCAACCTCGCCAACTCCTCCAGATCCATTCCCGTCCTGCCCCCGTGGCCCACCATCCTCGCCGCCTCCAGTCGTTTGCCCCTCATCGGTCAGACCCTCCCTCTCGGTTGCCAGCGACTTCTCCGCGAAATCTCCTCCCAAAGTTTTTTTTCAGGTTCGTCAACCTGGAGCGGAACCTGGACCAACAGCACGGCGTAAAGATCCCCACGGGTTCCATCATCCCGCGGCAATCCCTGTCCGCGCAACCTCAGTTTCTTTCCAGCC
>RHAF01000121.1 GCA_010028775.1 Verrucomicrobiota bacterium
TGGACCGCCACCGTCGGGCAAGAAGGGGATGAGGTCACGGCTGTCAATCAGAGCGGGCCGACCGCCATGGTCAGTTTGAGCAATAAAAAGACCGGCAAGACACGGATTCTGAATTATGATGCGGAGAAGGGAATTCTGCGCTTTTCGCAGACCGTGAACTGACCGATGAACACCGCCTCCGCCCTTATCGACCCGAGCATTCTTTTCTTCCTTTTGGGAATCGGAGCCGGCTTGGTCCGCTCCAATCTGCTTATTCCGAACCAGATGGCGCGCTTCCTCGCGCTCTATCTCCTGATGTCCATCGGCCTGAAGGGGGGATTCGCCCTTTCCAAAAGCGGCCTTGAGCCCGCCATTCTGGTGGATCTGGCCCTGGCCATCTCTCTGGCCACACTGATTCCGATGGTCACGTATGCCTATCTTAGGAGGAGAGTCAGCGCCTTCAATGCAGCGGCCATTGCCGCCACCTATGGATCGGTCAGCGCCGTGACCTTCATCACTGCCATGCAGTATCTCGACAACCGCGGCATCCAGTACGGGGGACACATGTCGGCTGCCCTGGCGCTGATGGAGTCGCCCGCCATCCTCTTCGCCATCGTCATGGCCAATCTGATCCGCAATAACCACGGTCAACGCACGTCCCGAAAGAGCGTCTCCACGGCCTCGTTGGGTGGGATCCTTCGCGAATCCTTCACCGAAGGGGCCCAGTTCCTTCTTCTGGGCAGCATGGCCGTCGGTTACATCTCCGGGGAAAATGGCCGTTCCGTCATGCAACCTTTCACCGGGGAAATTTTCAAGGGTATGCTGGCCTTCTTCCTGCTTGATATGGGTTTGGCGACCGCCAGTCACCTCAAGGATTTGAAAAAAGTCCCCAAACGGCTCATCGCCTACGGCCTTTGCGCCCCGATGGTTCATGCCGGGATTGCCCTATTTCTCTGCGTTCAACTGGGGGTTTCTCTGGGCAATGCCTCTCTTCTGGCGGTTCTGGCAGCCAGCGCCTCCTATATCGCGGTTCCCGCCGTCCTTCGACATGCCATTCCCGAGGCCTCGCCGATCTATTACCTCGGACTCCCCCTGGGCTTGACCTTCCCGTTTAACATTCTTTTTGGAATTCCGCTCTACGTGCACTTTGCCGAAAAATGGATTCATAGGTTGATGTAAGGGGCTGGCCGGGCAGGGGAGTCTCCCTTTCACCACACGACCTGGTGTAGAATAGTTGCATGGTCACTGCCCAACTCCTTAAGGCGCTCCTTGTCAGTCTTTGCCTCGGGGCATTGATCGGTCTCGAGCGGCAGTGGGAAAAGGAGACCTGGCATCCGGGAAAACACGTCTTGGCGGGACTACGCACGTTCACTTTTTGGGCGCTACTGGGAACCCTTTGCGGTTATTTTGCCCGAACCGTCCACGCCTATTTCTTTGTCGCCGGATTCGCCGTGATGGCCGTCTGGATGTCGATTTTCCTTTTTTACAAGAACCGAACCAGTGCCGACCCCGGCTACACCACGGGCGCGGTCGGTCTCCTGACCTATCTCATTGGCGGCTTGGTGGCCTGGCAACAGGAGAAGGCCGCTTTGGTGCTGACCCTGACGGTGGTGATCCTTCTGGCAATCAAACCTTACGTTCACCGGGTGACGAGGCGATTCAGCAAGGAAGACGTCCGCATGGCCCTGCAGTTCATGGCCATCACCGGGGTGATCCTGCCGCTTGTTCCCGATGAACCCTGGGGTCCTTATGGGGCGCTCAACCCTCACGATATCTGGATGATGGTGGTTCTGGTTTCGGGCGCCTCCTTTGGCGGATATCTGGCGGTGCGGATGTTCGGCCACAAGCTGGGCATCGCGCTCACCGGGCTGATCGGCGGCATCGCATCCAGCACCGCCACGACGCTAGCGATGAGCAAGGAGAGCAGGGCCCAGCCGGCACTCACATCGGACTGCGCGATGGCGGCGGTGTTGGCCTGCACGGTGATGCTTTGGCGGGTGGCGGTTCTGTCCGCCGTGATCCACCCGCCCGTCTTGAACCGGATCACGATTCCGTTTTTGGCCATGAGCGCCCCCGCGCTGGCCTGGTGGTGTTGGAGGATCCTTTTGCATGGCAAGGGCCAACCAAGGGAAGAGGCGCCCGAATACCGGAATCCGCTGGGCTTGCGGGATTCGCTTCAATTCGCCGCCTTTTACGCGCTGATTGTCGTCCTCGTGAAGGCGGGGGAGGTACGTTACGGTGAGACGGGAATCGACACGGTCAGCGCCTTGTCCGGCTTGATGGATTTGGATGCGATCTCGCTCTCTCTGGCCCGGATGGCGGCCGATGGGGCGATCCTGGAAATGGCAGTGAAAGGCATCCTGATTGCCACGGTGGCCAACACGGTGGTGAAGGCGGGCGTGGTGGCGATATGGGGAAGTTCGAAAATGAGGATACTGGTACTTCCGGTTCTTGGAATGACGGCGCTTGTGGGACTGGGGTTTGTGGTGATGCTCTCGAGATGAAGATAAAGATGAAGTTGAAGGAAGCTGGATGCCGGGAAGCTTAGGCTAACTTCATCTTAATCTTTTCACTTCATCGGGCCGTCCGGCGGCTACGCCGAACGGATTTCCACCGGCATACGGCTAAGACCCTGATAAATCCTTCCCAAGCGGTGCAACGGCCACCAGCGGTACAGATAAACGTCCAGCGGGCGCCACATGGCCACCCAGCCCAGGATGATCAGCCCCTCCCGCAGGATCGGCCGGAAGCGACCCAGCTCGGGATCGATGGTTTGTGCCACGGTGACACAAAGCCCCAAGAAGGCGAAGGCAATGATCAGGCTGACCCAGCCGTAATGCAGGAGTTGCCTTAATTCCCGCCGGTTCATTT
>RHAF01000122.1 GCA_010028775.1 Verrucomicrobiota bacterium
ACAAAATTGAGCGGTCCCCGTTAAGGGGATGCAAAAAGGAGGGCGGGATCATTCCCGCCCTCTTTTTTTGTACTTCAATCTAGGTAGGGCGACCCCGATGAGGCCGCCTCACTGGAGGTTGACTCCTGAATTGAATCTTAATCTTAAACTTCATCTTATTTCTTAAATCGGCAAAACCATCTGCGTCTCCCCGGCTAACGCCCAGGCCTCAATTCCCTTCTCCTGCAAGTCCATGGCAAACTCCCTGGCAAACCCATGCAGGGTGCGCACTTGTCTGGGTTTCACCCGCCCCACCATCTCCCATAGTTCGTCATAATCGGCGTGATCGGACAACGGGAAGGCCTCATCACACCCGTACCGGTAAACCGCCCCCTTATCCAAAGCCCAGCCGCTGATCATGGCCGTCCTCTTGGGTTCGAGCTTCTGCAAACCCCCGGATCGCAAGGCTTGCGGGGGGCACACCACCACGTGTCCCTCCGACCGCCTTCCCGTGGAGGCATTAAGGGTTCGCCCCTCAGGCAGAGCCACCCCCAGGTTGCGGTAAACTTTCGCAATCTTTTGGATGGTCGGATGCAAAAGCAACGGCCACTTTTCCCCTTCCAAAATACGCAGGATCTCCTGGCTCTTGCCCAACGCATAACCCAGCAAAACAGGCACCCTCCCCTGGGCCAGATGAGTCCGGCAAAAATCCAAAATCTCTTCCCTCACCTTTTCCATCGGCGGCATCCGGTATTTCGGCAATCCAAAGGTCGTCTCCATGAGCAAAACATCTGCTCGGACCGGCTGACACCCCTCCGCTGTCAGGCCGTGCCGAAGCTTGAAATCCCCCGTGTAAAGAAGTCGGCTCTTTTTTTTGCCCCGCCCCGCCTGCCTCCGCTCCACCAGAACCATGGCCGAGCCCAAAATATGGCCGGCCGGATGTAGAGTGATCGAGGCCCCCTTGCCCAAGGAAACGGGTTCGCCAAATTCGACCGCCCGAAATCGGCACCCTTTAGGAACTCGCAACTTCAGCAACTCCACCGTGGCCGGACTGGCCCAGATCTCCCCATGGGCCGCCAAATGATCGTAATGCGCATGGGTGACCAGGGCCCGCTTTTGCGGACGCTTGGGATCCATCCAAAAATCCAACTGCGGCAGGTAGACTCCACCCTCCCGGGCCTCGACCTCCCAATCCTCACGTGGTTTTGACCTCCCTCTCATGCCGCTACTTCCTCCACAGCCGCCAGCAGACCCTGCGGGGCGGCCAGACCGTGACCCTTTACTACTTCGCCTCGGAAGCCGGCCCGGGAGCCATGGACGCCCTGCCCGAGGGTTACCAAGTGACCGAAAACGAACGCACCGGTCTCCCTCTCCTTAAAAAAGCCAAATAAGAATCCGTAGCGGGCATCCCCGTGATGCTCGTAGACGGCAACGGATTCGTGGCTTGTTGGTCTTTAGTCGTTAACCAAGAAGTCAACCTTCGGTTGACCGCTCCCTTCATGGCGAAAGACTAACCCGCTAGGCAACCGCAAAGCTACGATACCAATCCACAAACCGCTTCATTCCCTCCTCTATCGGGGTTTGGGGTCGAAAGCCAACCGCCCTCTCCAAATCATCCACATTTGCGGCCGTGGCCACCACATCGCCCGGTGGCATTGGTTTTTTGACAATCTTGGCCTTTTTCCCGGTAGCCGCCTCGATGGCGGCGACAAATCGGCCCAACTCGACAGGTTGGTTGTTGCCAATGTTATAGATGCGGTAGGGGGCCGGACTGGTCGCCGGATCAGGATTTTTTCCGCTCCATTCCGGATTGGGCTGAGCGGGATAACGGGTTAGCCGCATAACCCCCTCCACAATGTCATCCACGTAGGTGAAATCCCGCCGCATCTTGCCGTCCCCAAACAGCTCGATCTCCTTCCCCTCGAGAATGTTCCGGGTGAATTTGTAATAAGCCATGTCCGGCCGCCCCCACGGGCCGTACACGGTGAAGAAACGCAACCCGGTACAGGGGATTCCATAAAGGTGGGCATAACAATGGGCCATCAGCTCGTTGGATTTCTTCGTTGCGGCGTAAAGCGAGACCGGGTGATCGACGTTGTCCCTTTCGGAAAAAGGCATCGATTGGTTCAGCCCGTAAACGGAACTCGAACTGGCAAAAATCAGGTGACCCGTTCTTTCGGCCCGGCAGGCCTCCAGCACATCGAGCATTCCCTCCAGGTTGCTTTTCGCGTAGGCATGCGGATGGGTCAGGCTGTACCGCACCCCCGCCTGTGCCGCCAAATGCACCACAACCTCCGGCCGGTTTTCGCGCCATATTTTTTCCACTCCCGTCCGGTCCCCCAAATCCGCCCGCAGAAAACGGAATCCCCTTTGTTGACTCAAGCGCTCCAGCCGGGCCTCCTTGAGTTTGGGGTCATAGTAATCATTTAAATTATCCAACCCCACGACCTCATCACCCGAGCCCAACAGTTTCTCGCAAAGATGATACCCGATGAAGCCGGCCGCTCCGGTGACCAGCACCTTGCGGCTCATGCCCGCTCCATTCGCGACCACTCCATCCGGTCCCCGTCGAACTCAAACCAGCCCCGGAACCTTTCCCCCGCCAGCAGCCTCGGCATCCAATGTTCGTCATCGGCCCACATCCGGTCGTAGGGGATGGCCCCGGTCTCCTGCCAGAAGGGCTTGGCTTCGTCCGTTTCTCGCAACTCTCCTCTCCATGTCTCTGTCCGATAGACCGAGCAGTGCAGGGAGTATCCGTCCCGAAACTGGAAGTGCAATTCCCCCGCCCACTCCACCGGATGGGGGGTGATGCCGATTTCTTCCTCCGTCTCCCGAACCGCC
>RHAF01000123.1 GCA_010028775.1 Verrucomicrobiota bacterium
CTTTTTTTGGGTTACTCCTTTTGGGCGGTTCTACGGGCCCCGTGCGAATATTTCGCCCGCCTGGAGTGGCTGGAGGCGTCCGTCTACGGGGCGGTTTTTCTCACCGTCCGGCATCAGTTGCCGGGGCGAAAGATGGTTCCATGGGTCTTGGTCTGGCTGTTGCTGGTGGCGGTGATGAACGAGGTTTACGGATTTCTCCACTTTCGCGTGGCGACTTATCCCATCGGGCCGGTTTCGTTCCTGGGGTGGGAGGCGGAGGACCGGGCCAACTACGCCGAGCGGATGTCCGGGCTGTTTGGCTGCCCCAACCATTTTGGAAACTACATGGTGCAGGCCGGTCTGGCGGGGTTGACCCTGCTCATCTGGCCCGGTCTTCTCTGGCCGGTGAGGTTGCTGACGGGATGGCTGGTGGCGGGCTTCGGTGTGGGAGTCATTTATTCCATCTCCCGCGGAAGTCTGTTGGCCTGGTTGGCGGGTTTCGGGGTTGGGTTCGGTCGTTGGCTTCGGCGCGGTCCTTTGAACCGGGCGGGTAAGATGGTGTTTTTGTTGGCGGGGGGGGTGCTTCTGGTTGGAGCGGCTCTCTGGGTCTCTCGGGAGCCCACCGTCATGAACCGCTGGAACTCCCTGGTGGGCTCGGGGCTGGGATGGGAAAAGATCTGGAGCGGTGACGGGAATTTCCGTTTTCGTCTCCTCCAGGATGGCCTCAAGATTTGGCGGAAGGCCCCATGGTTTGGGAACGGGCCGGGAAGCTTTGATCTCGAACATTTGCGGGTGACCGACTGGTCGCACGGTTCCCGGGCGGTTTACACCCACAACGATTATGTGAACACCCTGGCGGATTACGGGGCGGTGGGGGCGGGACTGGTGGCGCTGTTCTGGATTTTTTTGGCGGTTTTTTTATGGCAGCGGGGACGAACAAGGGAACCGGGCTCCAAGGCGGATACCTGCACGGGCTTGGGCTGGGCCCTGATGACGGCCATGATGCTCCATGCCCTGGTGGACTTTAACTTTCACATCCCCGCCACGGCGGTTGGCTGTTTTTTTCTCCTTGGGATCGCGACGACCGTATCCTGGCCCGAACGGCGGGGGGTGACGGCGTGGATCCTGAATCCCCTGGTGGTGGTTCTTTCCCTGGTCCTCGCAGCATGGACCGGGTGGCAGGGATGGAGGACTTGGGCGGGCCGGAGCCTGCCCACCGAGGAGAAGGAGTTGAAAAAACTTTCGGAGCCCGAACTGGGACAAAAAGCCGCAGCGGCGGAGAAGTGGGATCCCCGTTCCCCCATCATGGCCATGGCGTTGGGGGATGCCTACCGGCTGAAACTGATCGGGGTCTATTTTTCAACCCCCTCCGGGCCCCCGGAGGCGCTGGGAAAAAGAAAGGAAGATATCCAGCGTTTGGCCGAGGCCTCGGCCCGTTGGTATCGGGAGGCGGCCAAGAGGAGCCCAAGGGACGATGTTCCCGGGGTTCGCCTGGCCAGCATTCTCGACCTGCAGGGCAAATTTGACGAGGCGGAGTCCCTCTACCAGCAAGCCCTGCGGATGAGGCCCCACTCACAATTTGTCCGGATCAGCTACGGCAACCATCTTTGGCGAAAGGGCGACCTGGTGGGGGCGCAAAGGGAATTTGAAAAAGCCCTCGCCAATCCGGGATTGCATCGCCCGGGGGAGGGGGTGGACCCGGCCCTGGAGGCCAGGGAAATGCTGGAGAAAGTGAAAGAGCTGATTGCGAAAAGCGGGGCAAAAAGGCAGAGTACGAAGTTCAACCCCCGGGAGGATTAAGAAGAAAAATGAGTCAAGAAACCACACTGATTTTGGTCAAACCCGATGCCGTGGCGGAAGGTTTGACCGGGCAGGTTTTGGCCCGGTTGGAGAAGGAAGGGATGAAGATTCTCAACTGCAGGATGCTTCGCCTCAACGGTCCCTTGCTTAAGGAGCACTACTCCCACATCGCGCACCTTCCCTTCTTTCCGGAGATTGAGAGTTTCATGTCCTCCGGGCCCGTCATGGCTGTGGCGTTGCAGGGTCCGAAGGCCATCGAGCGGGTTCGGGAACTGCTGGGGCCGACCGATAGCACCAAGGCTCCCAAGGGAACCATCCGCGGCGATTGGGGGAAGGACAAGATGCACAATGTTTTGCACGCCTCCGATTCGGCCGAGACGGCCAAGGCTGAACTGAAACGGTTTTTCGGTAGCGAAAAACCGGGGGTTTAAGGGGGTATCTTGCCAGTCGGCTGACCGGGACGGTCAGCCCTACCGGGGGGAAAAATTTCAAGCGATTGATTGGGCGACCACCTTGCCGGTCGTCCGATGGGTGGTTTGAGTTTTTATTTTGGGCGTTCGACCAGGTGAGCAGCCATACCTGCCAGCCCCACTAAGTCCCAGGTAAAATCTTCAATTGGGCAGGGCCGAATACCTCAAAATCCACAGTTCGTTGTCAATAAAGTGGTAATGAATAAACCCAGGAACCATGGCGATCCTTAAAAACATAAACACATGATAATCAACCATATAAACAAAAAGCGCAGGCTTTGGCGGCCTGCGCTTCTTGCCGAACACCCTCGGAGACGCTCGTATTTGAGCCCAATTCGACAGATGAACCCCGAAAACGTTCAAAAAAAATGTTGACCCCCTGGACTGATTCGTTACGATTTGAGAGTTCACGGAGCACTTTGGCTAACAATCACGGTGCTGTGTGGGCAACAAACAAACACAAAAAGGAGAAAATAAACAAATGATCAAGCGCATTACTTCAGTTCTTGCCGCGCTCGTGGCTGTGGCCAGCCTGTCCCTCGCGGACAGCGGTCCTGACGCGTCCGCCAAG
>RHAF01000124.1 GCA_010028775.1 Verrucomicrobiota bacterium
CAGGTGGCGAAACTGCTGGGAAGCAAGGTGGTGATCGTGACGACCGGCGGAGTGGGCCGGCCGGTGGATGAGGTGAGTTTGAACCTGGCCTTGTTTCAAAAGCATGGGGTGGAGGTGATCGGCGTGATCATGAACAAGGTTTTGCCCTCCAAGATGGAGGCGCTGAAGCCCTGGGCGGAAAAGGCCTTCAGCCGGATGGGGTTGCCGGTACTGGGAATGATTCCCTATCTCGGGGAACTGCGAAGGCCAACCTTATCCCAAGTGTGCGAAGAGGTGGGGGGCGAATTTCTGTGTGGGGAAAACCTGAAACGGAGAAGGGTGCGGTCGGTGGCGGTGGGGGCGATGACGGCGGCGCGGCTCAAGGAGCAGTTGATGGCCGGGGCGCTCTTGATCACGCCGGGTGACCGGGAGGATCTTTTGCTGGCGGCGATGGAAATCCAGAGCCAGGGAGGGGGGGATTTGAAACTGACGGGAATCGTGCTGACGGACGGGTTGCGACCGCAAGCGGGTCTCCTGCGCATGATGGGGGATCGCGGGTTACCGGTGATTGCGGCCGCCGGGGACAGCTACACCGTGACGGCCAAGATCGAGAGAATGACGGTCAAGACAGACCCGGGAGACGAGGAGAAGATCCAGGTGATCCAGCAGGTGGTGGCCAAGCACGTGGATTTGAAAGCGATCGCCCCAAAGGGGGGAGCGGCGAAAAAAGGGGAGCGGTAAGTTAGGCGGTGACGGAGGTGGCCGGGGATTCCTGGCGGAGGGGTGGCTGGATCCGGGGAATTTCGGCCGACTCAGGAGTGTAGCGGAGGAGGAATTCCTCCTGTACCCGGTGGCGGGCTTCCCCCTCGCTGCGAGTTTGGCGGGTGTAGAGGCCGTCGGGTCTGAGGAGGCGGGTTTTCACGTTGTCGGCGAGGTAACCAGGGACGATGACCTCGATAAACTGGCGGCGGAGTTCGGGGTCGAGGATGGGAAAGACCACCTCGACGCGGCGGTGGAGGTTGCGGGGCATGAGGTCGGCACTGCCGAGGAATACCAGGGGATCCCCACCGTTGGTGAAGAGATAGATGCGGCTGTGTTCGAGGAAGCGGTCCACGATGCTGCGAACACGGATGGTTCCACTGACTCCCGGAAGGCCGGGACGAAGGCAGCAGATGCCCCGGACGAGGAGGTCGATCGGGACGCCTTCCTGGGAGGCGGAGTAGAGGGCATCGACGATTTCCTGGTCCACCAGGCCGTTGGCCTTGATGAAGATGCCGGAGGGGCGACCCGCGCGGCGGTTGGCGCGCTCGCGGTTGACGAGCTCGAGCAGGCGGGGAGCGAGATTGAAGGGGGCGACCAAGAGCTCGTCGAAGTGGGCGGTCTCGGACATCCCGGTGAGGACGTTGAAGAGGGAAGCGGCCTCGGCGGTAAGGGCGGGGCGGGAGGTGAGCAGGCTGAAGTCGGTGTAGAGGCGGGCAGTGCGGGGATGGTAGTTGCCGGTTCCGAGGTGAAGATAGGAACGCAGATGGCCCTCCTCCCGGCGGACCAAGAGGAGCATTTTGCAGTGAGTTTTGAGGCCGACGAGGCCATAGACGACATGAATGCCGGCCTCCTCCATTTTTTTGGCCCAAGCGATGTTGTTCGCCTCGTCAAAGCGGGCCTTGAGTTCGACCAGGACCGTGACCTGTTTTTCGTTGTGAGCGGCCGCGATGAGGGCGTTGAGGACCGGGGAATCGCCGCTGGTGCGGTAAAGGGTCATTTTAATGGCGAGGACGGAGGGATCGGTGGCGGCGTGCTCGAGGAGGGAGACGATGGGGGTGAAGCTTTCGTAGGGGTGATGGAGGAGGATGTCGCGCTGGCGGATGGCCTCAAAATCGGCCGGGCCGCCTGGCAGGGAGGAAGGAAGGGATGGGGTAAGGGAGGGATCGCGTAAGCCGGGTTGATTCCGGCCCGCTTCGGTGAGGGCGAAGATTTGGGTGAGGTTGACGGGTCCGGTGACGCGGTAGGTGTCCTCCGGCAGGAGTTGGAGGTGGCTGAGGAGAAAATTTTCAATTTCGACGGGACAGTCGTCGGGAATTTCGAGGCGGACGGCGGCGCCCCGATTCCGTTTTTGCAGCTCCTCCTCGATGGTGAGGAGAAGATTCTGGGCCTCCTCCTCGTCGATGTAGAGTTCACTGTTGCGGGTGATGCGAATCGGCCAGGCTCCGTGGATCTTCATGCCGGGAAAAGCCTCGCCGACGAAATGCCGAACGAGTTCGGAAAGGAGCAGGAATTCCTGGCGTCCGGGTTGAGCCGGAGGAAGGCTGATCAGGCGTGGGATGCCCCGCGGGACCTGGACGAAGGCGTGGCGGGGGGACTCCTGGATGCCCGGCTTGGAGTACAGAATCGCCAGATTGACGGATTTGTTCAGGAGCTGGGGGAAGGGGTGGCTGGGGTCAACGGCCAGGGGAGTAAGGATGGGGAGAATGTCGCGGCGGAAGCTCTCCAAGGCCCAGTCGAGTTGCGAGGCGGAGAGATCGCGGATGGCGCGGAGGTGGATCCCGGATTCGGCGAGGGCGGGCAGGAGGGTTTGATGGAGGAGGGTGTATTGGTCGGAGACCATCTGCTGGACGCGGTCATGGATGGCGAGGAGGGACTCGCGGGGACGGAGGCCATCGGGGCCGTGGGCGTCGCTGCGGTTTTCGAGGAGCTGCTTGAGGGCGGCGACGCGGATTTCGAAGAATTCGTCGAGATTGGAGCTGACGATGGTGAGGAATTTGAGCCTCTCCAAGAGGGGTTGGGAAGGATCTTGAGCCTCCTCCAGGACGCGTTGGTTGAATTCCAGCCA
>RHAF01000125.1 GCA_010028775.1 Verrucomicrobiota bacterium
CCCGCCTCTTCACAAGATCCCACGCCTGCTCGGGCGAAATCGTCCCACTTTCCTGGGAAAGTGGGACGATTTCGCCCGAGCAGGCGTGGGATCTTGTGAAGAGGCGGGAGAGAGAGCTGGCCCAAACCGAAGAGGCGATTCGCGAGGAGGACAAGCAGGTGGCGAAGAAGCAGACGGCTGATTGGCAGAAGAAGGCCGAGGGGCACGCCAAGGAGCTTTGGGCCGCCGGAGCGGTGACCGGTGGGATTCGTTGGATTGGGAAAGACCTGGGCGAGGTGGCAGCTGGTTATCTGCCGGTGTTGGCCGATCGTTTGAAAAAGGAAGGCGAGGCGGTTGTTTTTCTCGCGGCAAGGGATGGGGGTAAAGTTCCGCTTTTGGCGGTCTGCACCGGGGAGGCGGCCAAGAAAGTTCAGGCGGGCAAATTGATCCAAGCGGTGGCACCGGAGGTGGGGGGCAAGGGTGGAGGCAGGCCAGATGCAGCGCAGGGTTCGGGAACGAATTCGGAGGGAATTATCAAGGCAATCGCGCAGGCGGATAGGATGGTGAGGGCGGCGCTGGGGGGTGGGTCATGATCCGGCGTCCGGCAGGAGCGGATCCGATCGAGCAGGTCATCGCCGCGATGCGGGCGGGCCGGATGGTGATCATGACCGATGATGCGGGCCGGGAGAACGAGGGGGACCTGGTGTTGGCGGCCCGGCGGGTGACGCCGGCGCTAATCAATTTCATGGCCAAGGAGGGCCGAGGCCTGATCTGTGCCCCAGTTTCCCGGGCCCGGGCGGAGAAGCTGGGGCTGACGAGAATGGTGGCAATGAATGAGGAGAAGTTTGGCACCGATTTTACGGTTTCCGTCGATGCCTCCAAAGGAATCACCACGGGAATCAGCGCCCATGACCGCGCGGCCACGCTCAAGGCGTTGGGTCGTTCCGCACCCCGGGCGGATGACCTGGTTCAGCCGGGGCATATCTTCCCGGTTCGGGCCAAGGAAGGTGGTGTTTTGGTGCGGGCCGGGCACACCGAGGCGGCAGTGGATCTAGCCAAGCTGGCCGGGCAGGGGGATGCGGCGGTGATCTGTGAGATTCTTAATCCGGACGGGACGATGGCCCGCTGGGAGGATCTGTTGGAATTTAAAAAGCAACATGGGCTGAAACTTGGGACGATCCAGGAATTAATCGAATACCGGCGCCGCAAAGAGAAGTTGGTGGTCCGTGAGCAGACGGTGAAGCTGCCAACCGATTACGGTCCGTTCGACCTGCACTTGTACCGGAACGTCACCGATGGGAGCCATCATTTGGCTTTGGTGCGTGGAAAAGTGAAGGGCAGCCAACCGGTGTTGGTCCGGGTGCATAGTGAGTGTCTGACAGGGGACGTGTTTGCCTCACGCCGGTGCGATTGTGGCAACCAGTTGCATGATGCGCTGCGCCGGATTGGACAAGAGAAGAAGGGAGTGCTGGTCTACATGCGCCAGGAGGGTCGGGGCATAGGTTTGCCGGCCAAGATCAAGGCGTACCGATTGCAGGAGCGAGGCCTGGACACGGTGGAGGCGAACCGGAAGCTGGGATATCCGGCTGACTTGCGGGAGTACGGCATCGGGGCGCAGATCCTGGCGGATTTGGGGGTGCGACGAATGCGTCTACTGACGAACAATCCAAAGAAGGTTGTGGGCTTGGGTGGATATGGGTTGGAACTGGTGGATCAGGTGCCGATCCGGTCGAAAGCGAACCCACACAACCGAAAGTATCTGGCAACAAAGAAAAAGAAGCTGGGGCACCGGCTATGAAAAAAGGACGGTTCACCATCGTGGTGGCGGATTACCACCGGAAATACGCCGATGGGATGGCAGATGCGGCTCAAAAGATTTTGAAGGGGCACCATGTGGAGGAGGTGCGGGTCCCCGGAACATTTGAAGTTCCCCTGGCGGTGAAGCGTGCGCTGAGGAGGAAGCCGGATGCGGTTCTGGCTTTGGGGTTAGTGTGGCAGGGGGAGACACCCCACGCGGGGCTTATCCTGAAATCGGCCACGGATGCCCTGATGAGGATGATGCTGAAAAGCGACACGCCGATTCTGCATCATTTGGTTGGCGTGAAGACCGAGGCGCAGGCGCGGGCGCGCTGTCTGGGAAAGCTGAACCGGGGTCGGGAAGCGGCGCAGGCGGCTTTACGCATGTGGAATCTGAAGGCGGGAGGGCGTTGTGGCCGGTAAACGCAGGGAGGGGAGGATTTTGGCGGCCCAATTCCTTTATATGAGGGAGGTGGGAGTGGCGGGGGTGTCCCTCGAGCAGGCTTTGAAGGATTTCTGGGAACAGACGGAGGCGGAAAAGCCGGCCCAGGAGTTTGCGGAGAAGAGGATCCGGTCGGTGATTGAGAAACAGGATGAGGTGGATCGTGAACTCAGGAAGCTGGTGACGAACTGGGATCCTGAGCGTCTGGCCCCGGTGGATCGGGCGATTTTGCGTCTGGGGCTTTGGGAAATGAAGTTTGCCGATGATGTACCGCCGATCTCGGCCCTGAACGAGGCCATTGAGGTGGCCAAGGCGCTAAGCACCGAGGAGTCCGGGCGATTTGTCAACGGGGTGCTGGACCGAGTTCGCGCCTCCCTGGACAGGCCGGAGCGGACGATTACCCGCTCCTCGGTTTAGAAATCCGATCAGGATGAGGATCAGGTTGGAAGAAAAATGGATGAAGAGGGCGATCGGTCTGGCCAAGAAAGCTGGAGAGGGGGCTAGGCCGAACC
>RHAF01000126.1 GCA_010028775.1 Verrucomicrobiota bacterium
GCACGGGAAAAAACGGCAAACCCTGCCTTCTCAAAATCCCTCCCGGAACCGTGGTCTATCCTCTCCCTCCCGGTGAGGAGGGTGAATCGATAGCCGACCTGACCCAGCCCGGTGAAAAGTTTGTCCTTTGCCGTGGAGGACGTGGCGGGCGCGGCAACTCCCGCTTTGCCAGTTCCGTCCGGCAGACCCCCCGCCACGCCGAGGACGGACGCCCGGGCGAGGCAGGTGAGTTTATCCTCGTCCTCAAGTCAATCGCCCAAGTCGGCCTGGTCGGATTACCCAATGCGGGCAAATCCAGTCTCCTTGCCGCATTGTCCGCCGCTCGACCAAAAATCGCCCCCTACCCCTTCACCACTTTGGCGCCCTACATCGGGGTGGTCGGGGGACCGGAAGAAACCCGCTTCACCTTGGCCGACATTCCTGGACTGGTGGAAGGAGCCCACTCAGGCAAAGGACTGGGCCACGACTTTCTCCGACACATTGAGCGATGCTCGGTGCTACTCTTCGTCATCGATGCCGCCGGCACGGAGGGACGCGATCCTGTGTTGGACTACAAACTGCTCCGCAAGGAACTCCGCCTCCACGATGCCGCCTTGGGCAAGCGCCCCTTTCTGGTTGCCGCCAACAAATGCGATCTACCCGAGGCCAAATCCCACCTCGCCCCCATGAAAACAGCCGCCAGAAAGCCGATTTACCCCGTTTCGGCTCAAACGGGGGAGGGCCTAAAAGAACTTATCCGAGCCATCCGATCCTTTCTGCCATCTTGACCGAAGGCGAGATATTTCACATTATTAACCATTCATCTCATGAATTATTTTTTCTCACTTTTGCTTTTTGGGATTATTGCGGGATGCGGAAAGGGAGGTGGTCCGCCCAAAGATGCCCCCGTACCCGTCGAATTGGTCTCCGTGGAATCCGGTCCCCTCAAGGAAACTTTGGCGGCCGTGGGATCCCTTGATGCGGAGGAATCGGTTGACATCAAGCCGGAGGTGGATGGGGAGGTCACCTCGATTCGTTTGACTGAGGGGGAATCGGTCAAAAAGGGGGATGTTCTACTGCAGATCGATGAATCGAAACAGGCCGCGGTGGTCGCTGAGGCGGAAGCCGACCACAAGCTCGCCCAAGAGACCATCCACCGCGCCGACATGCTCCTCTCGGACGGAACCATCTCAAAACAGGAACATGACCAGACCCATGCCACCTTTGCCCGATCAGAGGCATCCCTCAACCTGGCCAAGAAACGTCTTACCGAGTACACCCTGACTGCCCCATTCGACGGCATTCTCGGACGGAGATATGTCAGCGTGGGCCAGTATGTCACCCCACAAAGCGTGTTGGTCAGCATCTATGACTTGGACCGGATGAAGCTGAACTTCAGCGTGCCCGAACGTTACAGCGCGCGGGTCACCCCGGGTCAAACCCTCCAACTCCATGTGGCGGCCTACGGCGAGGAGACTTTCTCCGGTGAAATTTATCTGATCGAACCACGGGTGGATCCCGGGACCCGGACGGTCCAGGTCCGTGCCTTCGTTCCCAACTCGGATCATCGCTTGAAGCCCGGTATGTTTGCCAATCTTAGCGTGGCCGTGGGAACCAAGTCCCAAGCCCTCACCATTCCCGAGGAATGTCTCTTCCCCAACGGATCCGGGTTTGCCGTCTACCGGTCGGCCAACGGTGTAGCCGAACTTGTCCCGGTGGAAACCGGATTGAGGGTTCCTGGCAGGGTGGAGATTCTTCGGGGACTTCAGCCAGGTGACCGGGTCGCCCGTTCCGGCAACCTCCGCCTCTCGCCGGGACGCAAGCTCCTGCCGGAAAACACCGCCCCACATCCGTGACCCTTCCGGAATTCTGCATCCGGCGACCGATCGCCGCCACGATGTTCAACCTGACTTTCGTGGTGATTGGAATCGTCGCCCTGTCCCGCCTGCCCGTTCGCGAACTTCCCGATATCGATCCCCCCATTGTCTCCGTCACCACCATCTACCCGGGGGCCAACGCCGAACTCGTTGAGGCCGACGTGACCGAACCGTTGGAGCAGGAGCTCAACAACATTCCGGGCATCAAGATCCTGCGCAGCGAGTCGCGCGAACAGGTCAGCTCCATTGTGGTGGAGTTCGAATTGAACCACGATGTTGATACCGGGGCCCAGGATATTCGCGACCGTATCAGCCGGGTTCGTGACAAGCTTCCCGACGACATCAAGGAACCGATCGTCGCCAAGCAGGATGCCAATGCCCAGGAGGTCATGTGGGTCGCCCTATCCAGCGCCACCCGCTCCACCCTCGACCTGACCAACCTGGCCGAACGGCAGATCAAGGACCGCCTTCAGGTTCTTCCCGGCGTGGGCGGCATCAATTTCGGAGGGGAGAAACGCCCCTCCATGAGGATCTGGCTCGATTCGGCCAAGATGGCCGCCCGTCAGGTCACCGCCACCGATATTCGCAGCCTCCTTCAACGCGAGAACGTCGAGCTTCCTTCCGGACGGATCGAGGGACAGGAGCGAACCCTGAGCATCCTCGCCCGCGGCCGGATGGACCAACCCGAGCAGTACGAGAATCTTGTCGTCCGCGAGTCATCCGATTCCCCTATCCGCCTTCGGGATGTCGCCACCGTTGAGATCGGTCCGGAAGTCGAGGAGACCATTGCCCGTTTCAAGGGGGAGCCGGCGGTGGGCCTCGGCGTGGTCAAACAGTCGGACGCCAACGCCGTGGAGGTGGCCAAAAGGGTTC
>RHAF01000127.1 GCA_010028775.1 Verrucomicrobiota bacterium
GGTGGAGGACCAATGACGACCGGTTTTTTGGAGGAAAAGATCCTCCAAGGTGGGCCGGCAAAGGGTGACGGAGGTGACCTCCTTGTTGTATTGGCGCCATAGCTTGATGGCCAAGGGCGCGGCCAAACCGCGAACCGGCACCACTTTGACGGAGGCGGGTTCGGCGGTGACCTCAATCTCCCCTTCCTTGCGGATGCGGGCCGCCAGCTTCTTGGGTTGGTAGCTCCCCAATCGGACATATTCCTTGCCCAAGGAGGAACGAAGATCGGCCACTTTGCCGGAAGCAACGGAGCGACCCTGATCCAGAAGAAGGATTTCATCCGCCGGTTCGGCTTCTTCAAGCAGGTGGGTGGTAAAGAGGACACTAAGTTTCCGGGTGTTGCGGATGCCGGAGATGATGCTCCACAGTTCCGCGCGGATGGCGGGGTCCAGACCGGTGGTGGGCTCGTCGAGCAGAAGAATGCTGGGGCGAGTCAGCAGGACTTTGGCGATCTCCACCCGCCGGCGAAGCCCCCCCGAAAGGTTTTCGACCAACTCACCTCCCCGATCCTCGACCCCCAAGGCCTCGAGGCTCTTGTTGATCCGTTTTTCCAAATCGTGGGTATCCAATCCATAGAGATTTCCATGAAAACGGAGGTTCTCCCGCACGGTCAGCTTCATGTCCACGGCCGGATTCTGGAAAAGAACACCGATTTTTTTTCGCACCGGAGTGGGGAACTGACGGAGGCTGCGCCCAGCCACCGACACCTCGCCCTCCTGTAGGGCAAAAATGGTGGAAAGAATCTTGAAAAGGGTGGTCTTGCCGCTGCCGTTGGGCCCAAGGATGCAAAACATCCCGCCTTCCTCGAGACGGAGACTGATGTTTTCCAAAACCCTCTTGCGGCCGTAGGAGTAACCCACTCCCTCCGCTTCAACCGCCCATAAGGATGCATCAGCCATGAGGACGCAATTTGAGGAAAAGAACCCCAAGGGTCAAGCCATCGGGAAATTGACCCCACCCTGAAGTGGGGAGAACAGGAGGTTAACTTTGACGGGAAGAAAAATTGACCGGCGCGTGGGGTCCAGCATTCAGGCGGGCGGGAACCCCCTGCTGCCGAAGATAGCTTTCAATCTGAAACAATGATTGATTGGATGGAAAGCGACTGCCCTGGGAACGGTTCAGGCTTAGCTCCGATTGATGGGCCAACTCCTCCGGCGCCATACCCCGCGACTTGGCATGCTCAATGGAAACCGCCAAACGGCTTTTCCAGTAGGTCATTCGGTTGGTGGCGCAATTGTCGCCTTCGGCATCCATCACAGCTTGGGCAAACCCCCATATCTCCCTCTGCAAATCCTCCGCCAAACGACTGGCGTGTACTCCGGGATGGTGATGATGATGGTACGCCCGCGAAATCATAGAGTGGTCGTTAACAATGATTTAAGCTTCGTAAAAATACAATAATTAAGTTTTTATGCTTATTTTTATACACACCTCTCTTAAGTACTTTATAGACAGCGACTAGAAAGCAAAAAGCGCGGTTGGAGCCGCGCTTTTTGCCAAACACTAGGAGATAAGTGACCGAAAACTAAAGATGTAGACAGGTAAGGAGCGAAAACGTTCAAACTATTTTATGGCCCCAACCCACTTATTTTAGAAATTTCAGAAGGAGGAAACCGCCGCCCAAGAGGAGAAGCATGACTCCAAGGATGGCTTCGAGATAGCGGTCGATTTTTGGCCGGATTGCCGGTCCGAAACGGCGTAGCAGTTCGGCCTCAAGGACAAATCTCATGGCCCGCGAGACAAAGGAAGCGATGGAAAATTGCAGTAAATTCATTCCGGTGGCCCCGGCAGTGATGGTAATCAGTTTATATGGTACCGGGGTCATTCCCTTCACCAGGACGATCCAGGCCCCGTAAGTATTGAAGATGTTTCGGAATGTCTCGAACTGGGTTTGAAGATGGTAGAAGGAGATAATGGGAGCTCCCACCACATCGTAGAGAAAGTGTCCGATACCATAGCCGGCCCATCCTCCCACCACGGAGGCTCCCGTGCAGGCCAAGGCATAGGTCCAGGCCTTTTTGGGATGAGCCAACACCATGGGGATGAGCAAAACATCCGGCGGAATCGGGAAAATGGATGACTCCAAAAAGGAAATGATGACCAAGGCCGGCAGGGCGTAGGAAGTGCCGGCCCAATGCAGGGTCCAAGCGTACATTTTCCTGATCGGATTGGTGTGGCCTTGCGGGTTTTCCAGCGGACTCTTTGTGCCCTTCAGTTCAATCTCCCCTCCCCCCCAACGGATCCGTTTCCAGCGGTCCTTCAAGGCGACAACCACGAATGCCCCCACTGCCAAAACCACCAAAATCACATTCGCAGGCAGCAGTCCTTTCCAACCCAAAAACCCCGTCAGCAAAAGCACCGCCCCAGCCACCGAGGCCGCAAGCTTAGCCAACCCGTGATTCCTATCTGCCATGTACCCCTAGCATTGAAGGAAAAGAGAATGGAAACAAGAATGGGGTTTAAGGCCGGGTAATCTGCAACCGCATGAATCGCCGGTTGGTCGACCCCGTGCCCACGGTGTCCTGCACCGTCACGCTCTGGGACGGGTTGGTCCCCCCACCATAGGCGTTGGAGGCGCTCGACCACAGCACGGTTGGGT
>RHAF01000128.1 GCA_010028775.1 Verrucomicrobiota bacterium
TCGGGTTCGGCGGACTGTTCGATGGTTTGAGCAAAATAGGTGGCGGCCAAAAGGCGGGCGTAGGATTGCCGCAAACCGGCATGGGTCTCCCTGACCCGCGCCTCCTTGAGGTGGTGCAGGGTGGTGCGACGGGAGGCTTCCCACGTGATCTCGCATTCGTGGAAAAGATCCAGATGCCCTTTGAGCGGGTTACCCGGTTTGGCTGCACCCCGGGCCAGGGTGCGAACGACCCCGTGGCGGCGAGTTAGCCACACAGCCAGAAGACTGGTCTCTCCTTGGCGCTTTAAATGAAACAGAACGCCTTCATCATGAAGTGGTTGGCTCAAGGAGGTATCTTACCAGATCGTGCAACTTAGGAAGATAAGAGGGATGACTCAGGGGAAAAAAATGTGTAGAAAGTGGGATGCCGACGGCGCGAGAAACCACGGTAGAGCGTGAAGCCAGCCTGACGGGGACCTCCCTGCACAGCGGGGCCAAGGTGCGATTGACCGTCAAACCGGCGGGGGCGGGCTTTGGGTATCAATTCCGTCGCATGGATCTGGCCGATCAACCGACGATTCCGGCCTTTTTGGAAAAGGTCAAACAGGTGGAGCGCGCAACTACCCTGGCGGAGGGAAGCGTGAAGGTCAGCACCGTGGAGCATCTTCTTTCGGCCCTCCGGGGCTTGGAGATCGACAATGCGCTGATTGAACTGGATGCGAACGAGCCGCCGATCGGGGACGGGAGTGCGGCTCCCTTTTTGGAACTTTTGGCTCAAGCCGGTCGCAAGGAGCTGGAGGCCCCGCGTTCGGTTTTTCAGATCAAGGAACCGGTCTGGGTCACGGCCCCGGATGGAGGATACATGGCGGCCCTGCCGCACGAGGGATTCAAGGTTTCCTGCACGAATTCCAACCACACCGCGCATCACACGCAGTTTCTGAGTATTGAGGTCGGGGCGGACAACTATGCCAAGGAGATCGGTCGGGCACGGACGTTTGTTTTCTACGAGGAGGTGGAACCGCTCTTGGCCAAGGGGTTGATCAAGGGAGGGAGTCTGGAAAACGCCATCGTCATCCGGGGGGAATCGGTCATGAGTAAGGAGCCGATGCGCTATCCCGACGAGTTCGTCCGGCACAAGATTCTCGACATCATCGGGGACCTGGCCTTGTTCCCGCTGCCCATCCGCGGCCACATTCTGGCGGCCAAGCCCAGCCACGGATTGAACCTGCAGTTTGCCAAAGCCCTGCTCAAAGCCTATCGCGCCTACCAGTCGTCCCTGATGCCGGTGGAGAACGTTCCGGTGGGGGAGAGGGCGCTGGATATCAACGATGTGATGAAGATTCTCCCGCACCGCTATCCGTTTCTCATGGTGGACCGGGTTCTTCGTTTCGAGGGAGATGTGAAGGCGGTCGGGTTGAAGACGGTGACAATCAACGAGCCTTTCTTTCAGGGGCATTTTCCCGGGCATCCGATTATGCCGGGCGTTCTGCAAATCGAGGCCATGGCCCAGGTCGCGAGCATACTTCTTCTCCGTAACACGGAGAATGCCGGCAAACTCGGCTACTTTATGAGCGTGGACAAGGCCAAGTTCCGCAAGCCGGTCATGCCGGGGGATGCCCTGATGATCCAGGTGGAGTTGACCAAATCCCGGGGGAAAATCGGCAAGGCTTCCGGGCAGTGCTTGGTCAACGGCGAGGTGGTGTCCGAGGCGGAGCTGATGTTCGCGATCATGGATCGCTGAGGTTGCGACGATGGCGGTTCATCCCACGGCAGTGGTCCATCCCAAGGCCAAGGTTCCGACCTCGGTGGAGGTGGGCCCTTACTGCGTGATCGGGGAGGGGGTGGAACTGGGAGAGGGTTGCGTTCTCCGGCACCATGTGAACCTGGAAGGGCCGAGTCGATTCGGTTCAAGAAACACCTTTCATCCGTTTTGCTCCATTGGGGGAAAAACCCAGGACCTGAAGTATCGGGGGGAACCGACCTATCTGGAGGTTGGAGACGAAAATAACTTCCGGGAATTCGTCACGGTCAACCGAGGAACGGGGCCAGAGGAAAAGACCCTCTTGGGGTGTCGGAATCATTTTCTGGCCTATGTCCACATTGCCCATAACTGTGTCGTCGGCAGCGACTGCATTTTTTCCAACAACGGAACATTGGCGGGGCATGTGACCGTGGGGGATTTTGCCGTGATCGGAGGGTTGTCGGCCGTGCATCAATTTTGCCGGATCGGACGACACGCCATGTTGGGGGGGTGCACCAAGGTGGTTCAGGATGTTCCTCCTTACATGATTGCAGACGGCAATCCGGCGACGGTGCGGGCGGTCAATCTGACCGGGCTGCAGCGAAAGGGTTTTTCCGAGGAGGCCATTCGTGGATTGAAGGACGCCCTCAAGGTTTTGTTGAACCCCAAGTACAACCTTTCCCAGGCCCGGGAGTATCTAGCGGAAAAAGGGCCCCAGACGGCTGAGGTGAAGGAGCTGGTGGAGTTTCTGAAGACGTCGGAGCGGGGGGTGGTCCTGCGTTAGGGCTCTCCTCGGGGAGAGGGTTGAAAAGGCGGATTTTGTTGTAAAATAAAAGATATGGCAAAATTTGCCTCCTGGATGGTGGCCGGGCTCCTTTTCTTTGCCGGATCCAATGGTTGGTCG
>RHAF01000129.1 GCA_010028775.1 Verrucomicrobiota bacterium
TGCCGGTCTATCGGCCAACATCACTGCCCGGAGTGCCACCGTCACCGCAGAAAACCGTTTCAAGAACTTTGGACAGGTTCTGGCCCTGGGTGCGAATCAGACCACGGGATTTGTTGCGACCGGTATGGCTTCCGGGGAGAAGGTAGACAAGGTGACGCTGACGGCGAGCGGGGGGACCGGGGCGGAGGATGCCGCCGGCTCCTACACCATCACCCCGTCGGACGCCAGCGCCTCGCCCTCGATTCCTCCCAATCCTTTCCGATCGGAGAATTATACGATCAGTTACATCAACGGAACCCTGACGGTCCTGGATGCACCCACGGCCGTATCGATCAACGATTGGGCGGCGCAAAAGGGGTTGAGCGGCTCGGACGCGCTGCCGGAGGCGGATCCGGATGGGGACGGAATCCCCAACCTGATCGAGTTTTTCATGGGCCTGGATCCGACCTCGTCCGGAGGGGTTCCCGGATACGGGCTTATCATGACGAACTCCAACTCCATCTCCCTGACGTATCGTCGGGCCAAGGGGATCACGGGGGTATCGTCCGCGGTGCAGACTATCGGCGACCTGGGGGCCACCAACTGGGGCTCGAGTGGTGTGCAGGAGACGGTGACGGACAAGGGGGATTACGAGGAGGTCACGGCCACGGTGACGAACCCGCCCGAGACCACCAAGATGTTCATGCGGTTGAAGGTGAGTCAGCCGTAGGCGACGGGCTTACGGCCCGTCGCAGAAGATGGGAGATAGAATTTAGAAGATAGGGAGTTCTCGCGAACGTGAACGTAAGCTGGAAATCTGAGGCTTTGGTAGGGCCGATGAACCTCATCGGCCGATAGTTAGATTCAAGGCCCGAGCTTAAATCTTTCCATCGGCCGACCATGGTGGTCGGCCCTACCGCACTTGGATGTTGGGAGTTTGGTGGGGCGGTGCAGCTTGCCTGCGCGTCCGATCGTAAGTTTAAAGCCCTAATTTCGGGTTTCGCATTGGGGGGGGGCTCCGCACCCTCAGACCTAACCCCGGCCATTTGCATCGGTTCCTCTTTGAATTTTAGGATGTGCGTTTACGCGCGGAAAATTTGAGGATTTTAGTTTGAACGCAAAAAAGGGGCCAAAATATTTGGATGAATACAAAAAATGGGGAAGCGGCAGGAAGAAGGGTCAGCAGCTAAATTATAAGTGTCTGATAAACAATTATTTAACTCATTCTAGATCCATTTCGAACAGGCCGTATTAAGGGGGAGGTGCCTAAAAAAAGAGCGTATCCCAGATTAAAAAATCCGGTTTTATCCCCTAATGAGCGCGTTTATGCCCAGATGGGGGATGCTTGTTTCGCCGTGGAAGGCGATTCAAAATCATAAGATGTCTGCAAAGCGCATCCGGGTGAAGTCATCGGCGGGGGTTTATCCCGTATATGTGGGGGAAAAGATCCTTCCCCAAGGGCTCCAATCCGTCCTCCCGGCCAAGGTTCCCGTGGCAATGCTGGTGGATGAGGGCATTGCCGGATTGCCTTTGGCTGTCGGTCTTTTTGAGTGGCTGGAGAAAAGGGCCTCCCGGATCGTGCGGGTCAGGATTCCGGCGGGGGAGAGGTCGAAATCCGTGGAGGAGTATGGCCGGGTGGTGCGGCAATTGGCCGGGGCGGGGCTGACGCGGGACGGTTGGATCGTGGCGGTGGGTGGTGGGGTCACGGGGGATTTAGCGGGATTTGTCGCAGCCACGTATTTGCGGGGTTTGCCGGTCATCCAGGTTCCCACCACGGTGGTGGCGATGGTCGACAGCAGTGTCGGCGGAAAAACGGGAATCGACCTGCCGGAGGGTAAAAATCTGGTGGGGGCTTTCCACCCGCCCAAGGCGGTCCTGGCCGATCTGAGGTGGCTGAACTCTCTGCCGCCTGCGGAGAAGCGGGCGGGCATGGCGGAAGTGATCAAGTACGGGGCGATCGCCGATGCGAAACTTTTTGCATCCTTGGCCAAAGGCATGCCCCGTTCGATGGCCAAGGTGGTGAAGCGTTGTGTGGAGATCAAGGCCAAGCTGGCCGGTGAGGATGAACACGATTTGAAGGGCAAGCGTGCCCTGCTCAATTTCGGTCATACCGTGGCCCACGGCTTGGAGGGAATCGTGGGGTACCAAGGGTTGCGGCACGGGGAGGCGGTGGCCATCGGGATGTGTGTGGCGGCTCATCTGTCGGTCAAGGCGAAGGGGCTGAAGAAAAAGACGGCGGAGAAACTGAAGGCGGCCATCGCGGCTCATGGATTGCCGGTGACGCATCCGGATTTGCGCTGGGACAGGCTTTCGCCGGTGATGGCCCGGGACAAAAAAGCGACCACCCAGGGCATCCGTTGGGTTTTGCTGAGAAAGATCGGCAGGGCGGATCTGGTTTCCGGGGTGACGGAGAAAAAGATCCAGCTTGCTCTGGAGGAAGTGCGGGAGGGGCGCCCCCCGAAAGGATGACGCGGAGGGAGGCCTACCTGATCCTCAACGCCCTCCGTTTGGTGGGGCCGGTGCGGGTGAGGAGGCTGAGGGAGGCTTTGGGAGGGGTGGAGGGTTTGTTTG
>RHAF01000130.1 GCA_010028775.1 Verrucomicrobiota bacterium
TCCATCGCCCAAACCTGCCCGAAGTGTGGCGGGTCGGGCCAATCCATCCAACATCCGTGCAAAAAATGCCACGGCGAAGGGCGGGTGGAGGAAAACGCCCGGATCAAATTAAAGATTCCCGCCGGGGTCGACACCGGATCCCGCCTCCGCTCCGCGGGACAGGGAGAAGCCGGCCCTCGGGGCGGCAAAGCCGGTGATCTCTACGTGGTCCTATCCGTCGCCTCCCATCCCGTCTTTCAGCGGGAGGAGGAGGATCTGTTCTGCGAGGTTCCCGTTTCCTTCACCCAGCTCGCCTTGGGAGCGGAAATCAGCGTCCCCAGTCTCGACGGAGAACTCAAACTCAAGATCCCCGCCGGCACCGCCTCCGACAAGGTTTTCCGTCTTCGCGACCAGGGCGTCCCAGCCCTCGAGCAGTTTGCCCGGCTCTGCGATGAGTCCACGCACCCGGAGGGACACTCCTTTCTCGAAAAAGCCCGCAAACTCTTCAAGGGTTGATTCCCGTGGCCGGCCACCGCTTCTACAATCCCAACCTCTCCTCGGGAAAGCTTTCCCCGGAGGAGTCTCACCACGCAGTCGACGTTCTTCGGCTTCGTACCGGCGACTCCGCCGCCGTGTTCGATGGCAAGGGATCGGAAGCACGCGTTCGCCTGAATACAACGGATCAGGATGGCGTGGCCTACCAGATTCTTTCCACCGCCAAGACGGCCAAGCCCGCCTGCCGCATCCGCTTCGGCCAGGCGATGATCAAACCCGCGGGCATGGAACTTCTGGTCCAAAAACTGACCGAACTGGGCGTCTCCGAAATTTGGCCCATCGCCTCCGAACGTTCTGTGCCCAAACCCAACGGGGAAAAACGGATCAGCGGCCGCTGGGAAACAATTGCCTTGGCCGCCTGCAAACAGTCGGGTCAAAACTGGCTGCCCTCCATCCACGAAGCCGCACCTCTGGAAACCTTTCTGGCCGCCCCGGATCCCGCTCCCCCGGTCGCCCGGATCATCGGATCCCTCCAACCGGAGGCCCGGCCCTTGCCTGTCCTTTTGGGCGAGGCCCGTGCAACCGGGCCCCTGCATGCCGTTGATATCCTCATCGGGCCGGAGGGAGACTTCACCCCTTCCGAAATTGGTCGGGCCAGATCGGCCGGGTTTCGACCCGCCTCCCTCGGACCCTTGGTTCTTCGCTCCGAAACCGCCTCGCTTTTTGTCGCCTCCGCCCTCCACTACGAACTGAATCTCCCGCGTTGAAGCCCCTCCTGGTCTGCACCGATTTCGACGGAACCCTCGCGGGGGAAAACCATGCCGGCCCGTTGGCTCCGGAGTTTTTCACCTGGTTGGAGCAAACCCGAACGAAACGATCCGTCTCCTGGATCGTGGCCACCGGTCGCTCCTGGGAGAGCCTGCGGGAGGTACTGACCCACCACCAATCCCCCGCCTTGCCCGAGTGGATTGTCACCGTGGAACGCGAGATCCATCAGGTCAAGAAGGGCGAGGCCCATTCACTGGAGGAATGGAACCGGACCTGCGCCGAGGTTCATGAGTCCCTCTTCGGTCGCCATGGAGCCATTCTCGAGGAGATCCAAAAGGAGGTCGCCTCGGACGAGGAAGTCACCGTGATTCCCGATGTCGGCGCCATTGGGTTGATCGCCGGATCGCAGGAGAGCATCGATCGCACCCACCAGAAAGTCAGCCGCATCCTCAAGGATCGTCCCGAGATCACCACCGTCCGCAACGGTCCCTACTTCCGCTTTGCCCACTCCAATTACCACAAGGGGTCTTGCCTGGCTCAGATCCAGAGAATCTTGGATCTCGGCCCGGAATCCAGCTTCATCGCCGGGGATAACCTCAACGACCTGCCCATGCTACGCCGGGAGTTTGGCCACTACCTCGCCTGCCCCTCCAACTCCGTTCCCGAGGTTCTTGAGGCTGTCCGGTCTGGGAAGGGTTATGTGGCCAAGGGCGAGGCAGGCAGCGGCATCGCCGAGGCCCTGCGCCATTTTTTTCCTGCTGGTTAGCTCTTGATCCAGGACCGCCCCTTGGTTTCTATCTACCAATAATTCCCATCTCCTATCTACCATTCCCTATCTACCAACTTTCAATCCTTCGATTGAACCTTTAAAGTTTGTGCTCATGCCCCGCCGGACCGACATCAAATCCATCCTCATCATCGGCTCCGGCCCCATTATCATCGGTCAGGCCTGCGAATTCGACTATTCCGGGGTCCAGGCCTGCAAGGCCCTCCGCGAAGAGGGTTACCGCGTCATCCTGATCAACAGCAACCCGGCCACCATCATGACCGACCCGGAGTTTGCTGACCGAACCTACGTCGAACCCATCACCCCCGAGGTCGTCGAACTTATTCTCGCCAAGGAAAAGCCTGACGCCCTCCTCCCCACCCTGGGAGGCCAGACCGCCCTGAACACCGCCATGGCCCTGCACGAATCCGGGGCCCTCCAGCGCCACAAGGTCAAACTCATCGGTGCCCAGGTCGAGGCCATTCGCAAGGGGGAGGATCGCCAGCTCTTCAAGGACTGCATGGCCAAGATCGGCCTCGAA
>RHAF01000014.1 GCA_010028775.1 Verrucomicrobiota bacterium
TGCGACTTAACCAGGCGGCGATGGCGCTATGAATAAAAAGAGGATGCGAACCGGCTGAGAGTGCCAGCCCGAGACCGCCGCGAATGTTACTCTGCCAGTTGGCAGGCCAAAGGAGATAAAGGGTGAGCAGAAGATTCCCTAGGGCTGCTCCATTGTGGGCATAGGACATGCGGAAATGAATGATGGACTGCTGGTATGTTAGGAACATCAGCGACGAAAAAAGGGCAGCTCTGGGACCAAAAACTTTTTTTCCCAATGCATACATGCAGAGAGCGCATGTCAGGCCCAGGAGGACATTGAAAAGACGCGATCCCAAAATGTCCCCTGAACCTAAATAAGCAAAGAGGCCACAAATCTGATAGGGGTAATGGGGATGCCAAAACGTGTTCCAAAGCCCAAAGTTTGAGGGGATCCCTTGGAAAAGATTCCTAGCGGTGTCATGGATAAGTGTCTCATCGCCGTACCACTTAGGATTGGTTCTCAGATTTGGCAGGTACAAGAGAGCCCAAACCGTGCCTATGATGATGTAAGGGAAATGTTGTTTGATTGCATTCCACCAATCAGACTTTGTCCATCCAGAGATCCAGAGGGTGATGTGATCCTTGTTCAGCATTGAAAGCGTTTTATTTTTTCGCATTTTTTCTATCCCAAACTATCCGATCTAGGCCTGCGCCCAACTTAAAAGGCGTAACAATAAGTTTGCAGTAGGCTATTTAGCATTGCTGAGGATTTCGAAAAGGTTATTGTAAATACCTCATGGCCAAGGGCTCCAAGGGTTTTCAATTCTCCGCTGAGGCAGCCATTTTCTTTGTCCTTTTGGGAGTGCTTTTTGCCGGGTGGATCGGGAATGGTCCCTCCAACCAGGAACTCCTGGCGAACTACGCCAAGTCCAAGGATCTATGGGACTTGATCTTGGCGACCGCTCCTTTGGCTGGCACCGGATTAACCATGTTTTGGTTGGTTTTGGGAGGTGCTTTTACTGATCCAATTCTCGGGGGAAAAGTTTTGGGTTTTCTTGCCTTGGCACTGTCCGGAGTCCTCATGGCCGCCTTCGTGCGTCGGCTCACAGGGGATCAACGGGCGGGATGGATCGCCGCCTTTCTTTATGCTCTCGGCCCCCAAGCAGCCCTACGATTGGCCGGCAACGAGCACATGCCGGTGGTGTTTTGCATGCCTTACCCGCCCCTCATCGCTTGGGCTTTGCTGGACATCGCTACCCGCAACTCCGGAAGGGGAACCGTGATATTGGCCATGGCAGTCGCCGCCATGAGCCTGACCTTCAACAAAATCACCGCCGTCTTTGCCCCGGTGGCCCTAGGTCTGGCGGTCTGGCTGCATTTCCGTCACCCGCACAAAACCATGCCCCTGGTCCGCGGATGCCTCATCGCCGCGGGCATCTTTATCTTTTTGGGAATTTTGCCACAGCTGCCCGGGCTGCGTGAGGCCGGCAGGATGACGCTCTTCTCCACCGATCCGTTATTGGGCTGGCAGTCGAGCTTCTCCATTAAGGCACCTCTTTCCTGGTTCGACCGCGGGGGTCTGCTTCTGCAGGGGATGCCGGGCAACTTCACGGTGGACGAGGGAGGATTTTATCTCGGGTTGGTGGTGGTCCTCGCCACGGCGGTGGCTTTGGAGATCCGTCGGCGCGGGTCGGAGTCGCCCTTGGACGGGGTCCTTAAGCTTTTTATCGGTCTTTTTTTACTGGTGCAGTGGTTCAGCCTTGGTCCACGCAACGGCCTGGGGGGGATGGGGGAGTTTTTAAAGTCGGCCCAGGGCATTCAAGATTGGGTGTTGCCCATTTTCTGGATCAGCGCGATTGGACCCATCGCTGTCCTGGCCCTGATCTGGCCCTCCGGTCGTTGGAAGTGGCCGACCTTCGCTATTGGGCTGGCGATCTATCTTTTGGTTCCGGGTTTCCGGTTTTTTGAGCTCATCCCCTTGGCCGGAACGGTTCGTGCCCCATGGTCCTTTTGGCAGGTGGGAGGATCCTTTTGCCTGGCCGGGGTCGGCGCCTTGGCCGTAATCCGGTTTTGCCCCGCGAAAACCCGTGGTTGGTTGCCCCCGGTGGTTCTTCTGGTTGCCGCCATCGATTTTGCCCCTTACTACGGAAAGTTTTTCAAGCCGGGACTCGAGCAGGGAACCTACGAAGCGTTCCTTCAAGCGGCCGACTTCCTCAAAAGTCAACCGAGGCCGGGTTCCGTCCTTCCCCTTTCCGGAAGATACTTTTACCTGCGGCTGCCGCAGATAAGCGGCAGACCCATCTCCACCGAGGCTTTCCAGGCCTATTTCATGTCCAAAGGCATGCGCGCACTACAGGATGGGGGGGGCGCAAGTCCGGACTTAATGCGGATCTCCCTCAGCCTGCAGGGGGTTCGCTACATCCTGATGGATCGAAAGGATGTGGATACTCCCGAGCAACTCCAAGCTGCCTTCAGGCAGCAGTACCCTGTGGTCTTTGAAAACCCATTCTTTACCATATTGGAGAACGCCAACTGTCTCGCCCCGGGATACCTCGCGAGAAACTATGTCTCCATTCCCTCTGGCAAATATGAATTTGCCACGGCCGATCTGGGATTGGCCCGGCTTTATTTCCTTCCGGCAGAAATTCCGGGAGTGGAAATGAACGACCCCACATTGGCGGGAATCATGAATCCCCAGAATGGTGAGGTGGAGCTTACGGCGGCATTTCGCGACCGGGAGGGGGAGCCCTTCCGCCTGATGGATTCCGCGAATTGTCGACAAGAGGGACCTGATCGCTGGAGGGTGTTTCCGCAGGGGCCGTCGGGCTGGTTGACTTTGACGCAGGCTTGGCATCCTGATTGGAAGGTTTTGGTCGACGGGGCACCTGGTGAATTAAGGAAAGTGGCGGTCGCCTTTTACGGGGTGCGGATTGGTGAAGGGGTACGTGAGGTGAATTTTGTATTTTCACCGCCCGCTTGGGTCTTCCTTTCCCTGTCGACTGGATTGTTGGCTTGGCTTTTGGCGTTGGGTGGATCGGCGTACCTGCGCTTTGCCCCTTGCCCCTCTCCGTGGAAACAATGGTGGGAAGGTGAGGAGTTGGAGTTTGAGGAGGAGGCGGTGCGGAAGGGCGTCCACCCAATCAAGGAAAAGAGCCTGCGAACCGACAAGCCGGTCAAATGCCTGGTCATTCTGCCCACTTATAACGAGGCGGAGATGATTCTCACTGCTTTGGATGAGGTGATGACCAAGGCTCCCGGCGTCGATGTCTTGGTGGTGGATGACGGTTCGCCGGATGGCACGGCCTCCAAGGTGAAAAGCCATCCCGCCTTCAAGAAGCGGTTACACATCATGGAGCGACCGGGAAAAGCTGGATTGGGTTCTGCATACCGTGCCGCCTTTCAATGGGCCTTGGAAAAAGGATATGACAGCGTGGTCGAGATGGATGCCGATCTTTCCCATGATCCCGCCGACGTCCCAAGACTCCTGGCAGCATTGGGGGAGGGGGCGGATCTGGCTGTGGGTTCGCGTTACCTGAATGGAATCCGAATCCTAAACTGGCCTCAGAGCCGTCTATGGATCAGTACTTTCGGAGGATGGTACGCCCGGACCCTGACTGGATTACCGATGACCGATCCAACCAGCGGATTTAAGGCCATCCGGAGGCGTGTTTTGGAGGGTTTGGATTGGAATCAATTCACTTCCCAGGGGTACGGATTCCAGGTGGAACTTCATTTCTTTGCATGGCAGGGAGGCTTCAAGCTGCAGGAGGTACCGATCGTCTTCACTGAAAGGCGTCAGGGTGATTCCAAGATGTCGGCCCAGATTGCCCTGGAAGCGGCCAAACGGGTATTTCAGCTGGCTGTCCGGAGGATATTTCCATGAACCCGTCCCCGGCAAACCCGGTGAAATTATATTGGTCGTGGCCCTTTGACCGAAAGGATTGGATTGCGGCCGGCGTGGCTTGGTTTGTTTCCCAGCTGACTTATTTTTTAACGACCCAACCCAATGTCGGTCTTCTGGATTCGGGTGAGTTTCTTACCGCCGCGGTGCATGTCGGAGTGCCCCATCCAACCGGATATCCCCTTTGGACGATTTTCTCCCACCTTTTCACCCTTTTTCCGATCGGCAACGGGGCTTGGGAAGTTAATTTATTTTCTGGTTTTTGCACGGCGATTGCCATTGGTCTGGTCGCACTGATCCTCTCCAACTCCCTCCGTTGGGCTGGAGTCAGGGATCTATTGGCTCAAGTGCTGGGCGCGGGCTGGGCGATCGCCTTGGCCTTCAGTGTTTCCATGTGGTCTCAGGCGGTCATTGCCGAGGTTTATGGCCTGCACTCCCTGATGGTGATGTTTTATGTCTGGGTTTTGTACCGGTGGCTGAGGGCGCCGGAATGGACGAACGGGTTGGCTTGGTCGGCCTTCTTTTTCGCCTTAGGAATGAGTGACCACCATCTGATGATTTCCATGTCTCCCTTGCCCGTGATGGTGATGGTCCTACGAAGAAGGGACCTCCTGGCAGAGGGACTGCTTTACCTCTCCGTGGCGGCAGCTCTGGTCTATTGGGGATTTGGCAGCATATCGGGGGATCCGGCCACATGGCATTCATCCATTCGTTTCCTTTATTGCGTGGGAGTTGCGCTGGTCATCTGGATGTTGGTGAAGCGAAGTCTTCCGAACTGGCGGACCGGTCTTCTTGTGCTGGCCGGTGTGGCCATCGGGCTCTCTCCCTACGCCTACATGCCCATGGCCTCCTCCACTAATCCCCCGATGAACTGGGGTTTCACCAGCACCAAGGAAGGGTTCTTTTACGCAATCAATCGCAGTCAGTACTCGGGAAAACTTTCCGACCAGCTTTTGAAAACGGTGGGCCGGGTGATGGGGGTAGCCCCACAGGAACTTTTAAATCCACCCGAACCTCCCCCAGGGGCACCCAGGCCTCCCTCCTTCCGAGAGACTTTGGGTAAATTCGCCCAGCTTTACTGGAGAAAGATTGTGGAGAACTTCACTCCACTTTCCATTTTGGCCCTGGTGGCGGCGGTTGCTTTTCTGGGTGGTCTACCGCCACCCGTTCGTTCCTGGATTCAGATTAGTGCCTTGGGTTTTCTGTTGGCGGGATTCCTGCAACCTGCCTTCGACCAGGCAGGGGCCGACGAGGCAGCCTGGCTTTTGGAAATGCCCTATCTGGGGTATTCCCACGCTTTCTTCATCTTACTTGCGGGCTTTGGCTCGGGCCTCGTCATCCAGAAATGGATTCAAAGTATTTCCGTGGCGGTGGGTGTGTCGGTCTGTTTAGGGTTGATTCTCAGCGCATTCAGCTTCCGTCAAAACCTTGCCTTTTGCAGTCAGCGGGATCACTGGTTTGGCTGGATGTATGGACGGGACATGCTGGCTGATTTGCCCAAAGACAGCTTTGTCTATGGAGGAACGGACCCAGGGCGCTTTGTTCCCACTTACATGATCCTCTCGGAAAGCTTTGAACCGAAGAGGTTTAAGCGGGACAAAAGTTTCGACCGTCGGGATCTTTACATCATTACCCAGAACGCCCTGGCGGATGCTTTCTACAACCAATATATCCGCAATCACTATTCCACGGAGCGACCCGCCCCCCGCGGTTGGGTCGATCGGTGGCTGGGTCGGGACAAGCACTATCCAAAAGCTCCGTTGGTTCTCCCGAGGCAGGAGGATATCATGGCTCTCTATCAGGCAGCCATGGAGAGGCGGCAGAGGGGGGAACCCAACGCGCCCGACCCCAATTCAGATCCGACCGTCCTGAACTCCATGGTGGGAGAGTGGATCTGGCAAAGAAACAAGGATCAGCGACATTTCTTTGTGGAGGAAAGCTTCCCCATGGAGTGGTCATACCCCAATGCCGTGCCCCATGGGCTTTGTTATGAGATCAAGCGGGATCCGGTTCCCCTCCTGACCCCTGAACAGGTGGCGTCCGATATGAAGTACTGGCGGGAGTATATCGACCATCTTAAGGCCGACCCTGGATTTGAGGACGACATTGATGCCCAGCGCTCCTTCTCCAAGCTCCGCAACACGGGGGGAAATATCTACAAATGGCGTAAAATGCCCGAGGCGGCGGAGCAGGCCTATCGGCAGGCACTTGAGTTGTGGCCCGGGAACACGGAAACCTTAAACAATTTCACCGACCTGCTCATGCAGCAAAACCGGGTCGACGAATTACGTGACATTCTATCCAAAGCCTCCAAGGCCGACCCAAACAATACCCTGTTGACCATGCTGCTGGCCAACTGTGAAAGGCGCATTGCCCTAAAAGCGGAAATAGCCGCTTTGGAGGGTCAACGCGCGGCTAATCCCAAGGACCCAAAGCTGGTGCAGCAGCTTTTGGCCAAGTACGCCGAGCAGGGAAATCGGGAGAGGGCGGATCGATTGGTCGCCGAGGCCACCACCCTGTTCCCGACCAACGCCGAAATTCTTCGTGATGCGGTCAATTACTACGCCCTCCAAAATCGTGTACCTCAGGCGGCGGAATTTGCCCGGAGACTGGATAAAATCACCCCTGACGATCCTGAGGTAAAATATGGCTTAGCCAAATTCAGTATGGTGCTGGGCAATCGCGCGGAGTTTTATCGATCTTTGGGAGAAGCGGTAAAATTCGGAGGACTGCCGATGAGGGAAAAGATCGCCACGGAACCCATGTTCCAACAGGTTCTGGCCGAACCGGATTTCCAGAAGTTAATCAAACCGGCGCAATAGTTACTCCAAGGTAGATAGTGAAGGGGGGGTGCTGCCGGGGGTGGATGGAGATGCTAGTAGCTGTTAGGAGATAGGACGTTTTGCTATATCCAATCTTCTATCTGTTATTTACTTGGCAGTAGCTGCTGGAGCAGGGGGGAGATCCGAGGGAAGGGCGAGAAGCTCTTTTTCCGACCAAGGGGAAGTGCGGGAGGCAATTTCCTTTCGTTTGGCCGCTACCTGTTCGGTGGTAATGGCATCCGCCGTGTTCCCCCATTCGCTACGGATATAGGTCAGAATGGCCGCGATCTGTTCGTCCTTCAAGGGCACCGGTGCACCGTCACCCCAGGCTGGCATGTTGTTGTTGTATAAGGCGCCCTTGACGTTGATTGGTCCAGCGATGCCTTTGTGGAGGATGGAGATCAAGCGGTTCTTTGATCCTATGACCCATTCGGATCCTGCCAAAGGAGGGTACACCCCCGCCTGACCCAGCCCACTCGCCTGATGGCACTGGGCACAGTTCGCTGTGTAAAGGCGTTTACCGATGACCTTTGGATCGGGTGGAGCGACCGGACCTGTGCTGATAGGTCCCCAAGTGATCTGGCCCGGGTCAAAGACGTCGCCGCGGAATCCGCCACTATAGAAAAAAAGGTAGCCACCCGCCCAGAAGGCGAGAATGACTCCCAAGCCCAGCAACCAACCCGGAACCGGCGCATGGCGCTCTGCTGGGGGTTGAGTCAAATGGTGTGGGTCGTGGGAATTCATTTCAGGGGCGCCTCGGGAAGTGGGTATCCAAGGTTGAGGGACTGAAGGTAGGCCACTAGCGCTTTGGCCTTGTAGGACGGCACGACCTGTTTCCAGTCTGCGGCGGTAACGGGCATCGAGTCGTTCTCGTTTTTGGGGCCGGCCAACTTAAGTTCAAAAAGCCACGGGTGGGGTGGGCAGGTGGAGGTGGATCTGAGCTTTTTCGGGTTGAGCAGGTGCATCATCAGGTCGTTGGGTTCCTTGATCCTCTCTCCGACATCTGAAAGGTCGGGACCGATCCTGGCAAAACCGATTAGGGCAGGTTCGCGGAAAAGGTAGTCCCGGGGGACGGAGCGACGGGGGCCCCAACCGCGGGTGAGATCCGCTGAACCGGCGGGACCACGGACGGAAAGGCTATGGCACTCCAAACAGCCTTCCGAGGCAAAGACCCGAGCCCCGGTTTGAGCCAGGCCGGATGGTGCTGGCGGATTGGTGAGGCTGGTTTCCTCGTTGAGTACCGGCTCCAGTTTACCGACCTGCAAATAGCCTACAGCCACCTGGCCGATCCAGGTGAAGAGAAGAGCCACGAGAACAATTGCCAGGGCGCGGGTCGGTTTCATATCAATGCCTCACGGGTGCCAAATCGGCGCCTGATGTCCTGGAGGAGGGAAAGACCGCCATCGGGGCGGTGGACGGGAAAAGTTTGAGAAGGGTGGCAATCAAGAGGGACGAAAAAGCCAATTGGCCGACAATCCATAGAGCCTGTCCAGCGATGATGACTACCAGGAAGGGGCAAAGATAGCTGGCAACCGTGGACAGAGGGACACCCGGATCATTCAGGGCCAATCCCTGCAAAACGCCACCCAAGGCGTACCCGCTGAAGGTCAAAGCTACGCCCAAGGCTGTACACCAAAAGTGCCATAACAGGGAAGAGTGGCTGGGCCAGCCCAGGTTCCGGACCACTGGGAGGAGGGCGTAAATCGATCCCGCTAGGATGCTTCCGAGAAATGAGAAGAGGAAAACGGATTGGTTCGCATTCCAGGCCACGGTAAAGGCCGTATTCTGTCGAACACCGGGAATACTCAGGAACATCATCCATCCATAGGCCACAAGGTAGGACCAGGCGCCAAGAGAAAGGAACCTCAGGGCCACATTGCGGCGGATTTCATCCATTTTCCCTTCAAGCAAGGGCTGAAAGAGAACGGTGTTGCCTAGGGCGGCGACAAAAAGAAGCACCCCCGCGACCACTCCGGCGCTCTGGAGCCAGGAGGGAACCGGACCTTGGCTGGCCAGGCTATTAGATGCCCATCCGCCCAAGGTGAAGAACAGGCCCCAGGAAAGTAACCCCAAGGAGAGACTGGTGGTGGGTCTTCCTGTCAGCGTGGGTAGAAGCTGGAAAAGAAGAACCAACGCCATCGGAGTCAACCAGAGATGGTGGACAAAGGAATGCCAGACCAATTGGGTGATGATCTGCACACCGCCCGGCGCGGTGCCCCCACGCAGGAGAAGTTCGGCCGTTCCCAATCCCAAGGGGAAAGCCAAGATTCCGCCCAAGAGATAAAGCCGGGGAAGAATCGGGCCGCTTTTCCAGGTTCCGCCCAAACCGCGGGTGATGCCCGTGCCCAAGACCAGGAAAGAAACAAGAAGAATCAAGGTGACGGTGCGGCCAAATGGTAGGGAGAGCAGTCCCGATCCCCCCGTCATGAGGATCTGGGTCAATCCGGTCAAAATGGCGAGTTGCCAGGCAATCGCCCCGAACGTGAGGACATGGTTATGACGGAAGGGGATTCCGGAAAACCGGGGGACGAGGATCATCAGCACGCCCAGAAGTCCTGAACCAATCCAGCCATAGGTCAGAAGAAATGTGGCGGCAGGGACCAGGCGTCCGTATCCAAAAACTGCGGTGGGCTGGAAATAGGCCAGCATTGGAATAAGGAGTTGAAGGTTGGCGAGGATTTGGAGTCCACCACCGAGCAGCGACCAGATGATCGACCCGGCGATCAGGATCTGGGTGGCTACCGCTGATTTGGAGGATTGGCTCCGGTTCATGGTTTCTTGGCGGTTGAATTGTTGGAGCCCTTGAGTGGGGCAGGAACCGTGGGAATGGTTACCGGGGCTGAATTCGTCGTGGTTAACGTGGGTGCGTTTGTTGTAGTTACCGGCACTTCCGGATAGAGGGGCGCTCCCGCTGCCACGATGGCGGAAGGTGTGATGGTTGTGATGGGGTAGGCGGGACGGGGATCCGAGGCACGAAGTTTGGGTAAGACCTGCTCCATGGCCTTGGCAATGGGAATATGGGCGATTCCTTTTTCCTTATCCACCCAACCATAGGAGGTCAGGGCTTTCTCCTGCTCCTCGCGAAGCTTAGAAAGTTTTTCCAGACGGGTTTTGGCCGCATTTTCTAAAACGGCCTCCGGGGTGACTCCCGCCGGCCGAAGAAGGAAACCAAGGCTGGCCAACCCCAGGAAGCCGACAGCCAGCCAGATTCCCGGAAGGTAGGGGTGTTTGCGCTCGGTCAGGGAATGGGAGTGTTCGCTCATAGCCAGTTGGTGACCGCAAGGCTCTCGCGCAGACGTGGATCGCGGTTCGGGAAAATCGACTTCTTGGAAAGCAACCAGAGGAAAGTGTGAGCCAGTAGGCCGATCACGCCAACCAAGGCCAGGAGGTCGAGAAGATGGGGGTGGAAACCCGTGGTGGTCGCCTCGTGCCCGGCGTGGCGGGATTCCTGTAGTTGCAGGTTCGGCATGACGATCCAATAGATGTCCATGCAGTGCATGAAGAGAACCCAGGTGGCGGCGCTGCAGATCCGCCAAGGCGTGCGTTTGGCTGGCTGGGTGAGCAGAAGGATAAAGGGTACAAAGAAATGTCCGACCACGAGGAAAATGGAATAGTAAAACCACGTACCGGTGTTGCGGTAGGTAAAGAACCAGGTTTCCTCAGGGATGTTGGCATACCACTGGAGAAAGTACTGGCTGAAGGAGATGTACCCCCAGAAAACGGTGAAGGCGAAAAGCAGCATGCCCATGATGTGGTTATGCTCGACGGTGAAAAGACCCTTGAGGTGGCCGGTCCGCACCAAACCGTTGGTGATGAGAATCAAGAGAGCCATGGAGGACTGGGCCGCTCCGGCAAAGAGATAGACCCCCCACATGGTGGAGTACCAGTGATGATCCAAAGCCATCAGCCAGTCGAAACCGGCAAAGGTTAAACAAAGAACGAACAGGGGAATAAAGCCGTACGCGGTGTGCCGGAGGCGGAGGGTGATTCGGGGATCCCCATCCTCATCCTGGCGGATGGAAAGGCCCCGATAGAGCAAACCGGCAAGGGAAAAGAAAACGAGGTAGAAGGCGCATCGGATATAAAAGAACGGCTCGTTGAGGAAGGGACGCTTCCAGGCAAGGAGCGGGTCATGGCTCACGTCGGTGGTCATCCAGTGCCAAAGCTCCTTGGAGAAAAAGAGGGCAATGGGGACAAAAAGGAGAAGGAGGACGGGAAAACAGGAGGCCAGTGACTCGAGGATGCGCCGCATAAGAACGGACCAATCGGCATCGAGGGCGTGGTGGAGAAGAGTCCAGAAAAGCGCTCCGGCACAAACGGTAAATCCCACAGCGAAGGCAAAAAGATAGGAGAAGGCCAAATGCATGGGGTTCGTCATCCAACCCCAGATGAGCGCCGAACCCAAACCGACAACTCCCAGCACAGGGAATAGGACGGGAAGAATTCCGAGCTTCTCCACACGGAGCTTCTCGGCTTCAGGTAAGTGGGTTGGACCGTGACTCATGGTTTTTGCTGGAGGTTGGCGGTCGCCTCAGGGGGTAACTGGCTGGCCTGGGTGTTTTGCGAAAGCTGGAGCGCACGAATGTAGGCGACAATAGCCCAGCGGTCGCGAACATCGATGTGAGGGTAGGGACCCATCTGTCCCTTGCCGTGGGTGATGGTGTTAAAGATTTCGCCGTCGGCCATCTCGCGGTATTTGTCCAGATGGTAGCTGGCGACACCGACCAAGCCGTACTGGGTGGTGATTCCGTTGCCGGCCCCGGTGGCTCCATGGCAGACTTGGCAGTTGATTTGGTAACGCTCTTTGCCTCTTTCGAGGAGCTTGGCATCCACCGTGACGGGTATTCCGGTTCCCCACATGTTGCCCATTTTTCCCGTGATGAGATACGGCTGGTCCGTGGGCACATGAAACGGAATCGTCCCGTAGGGGGGCGGACGGTCCACCCGACCCTCAGGGAAAAAGGAAGTCAGAGTCTGGGATTTGAACTTCGGTTGATGGTCCATGTCGGGAAAGATCTCAATCGGGGTTCTTTGGGTGAAATCGCCCCGAAAACCGGCGATGGCGATGACGGCCACGGCCACTGCGCCAAAGATGGCCAGAAATGTGCGAATGAAGCCCTTCATGGAGCAGGCTCCATTTCCGGTCTGGCGGGATGAGGATCCAATTCTGGATCGTGATGGATTTCCGAAATATACGTTCCACCGATTTCAGTCAGGAGTTTACGGGAAGAGTCGGGGTCAAACCGCGGATCCGTTGCTTCCAGGACGAGGAAAAATCCGTCATCGGTGACGCGCTTAAAACGATCCCAATTGAAGACCGGGTGATGCAGTCGGGGCATCAGGGTAAGCAGCAACAGCCCGATAATGGTGCCGAAGGCGGTGAGGAGAACGGTGAGCTCAAAAAAAATGGGCATCGAAGGTTCGAGTGCGAAATACGGCTTTCCTTGGACGATCAGCGGATAATTGATCGCCGAGGTGTAGTAGATAAGGGCAAAGGCGGTACTCAGACCGGTGATTCCACCCAGGAGGGAGAACAAGGAGACGCGGGAACGCTTGAAGCCCATGGCATGGTCCATGCCGTGGATTGGGAAGGGTGAGTAGACATCCCAGCGGCGAAAACCCATGGATTGGATCTTTTCCGCCGCGTGGAGCAGGGCCGAGGCGGATGGAAATTCCGCGCCTAGGCCATGAAGGGTGGACGGGCGCTGGCTCATGCGTGGGCCTTGGCTGGCTGGGAATTGTTGCCGTGCTGCCTATGCCCTGCGTGCTCGTCCGGGTGATGAGGATCGGCCTCCGGGGTGACGTTCTTTACCTCAAACATCGTAATCATGGGGAGGAACCTGACGAAAAGGAGAAACAGGAAAACAAATAGCCCGATGGTCCCGATGAAAAGGGTGATATCGACCCAGGTCGGGGAGAAGTAGCCCCAAGAGGAGGGAAGAAAATCCCTATGGATGGACGTAACGATGATAACGAAACGTTCAAACCACATCCCGGTGTTGGGGAACATGACGATGGCCAAAACCACCCATGGGTTCTGCCGGCAATATTTGAACCAGAAAAGCTGGGGAGCGACGACGTTGCAGGTGATCATCGACCAGTAGGCCCACCAGTAAGGTCCGAAAGCGCGGTTGGTGAATGCGTAGATTTCGAACGGATTACCGCTGTACCAGGCGATGAAGAACTCCATGGAGTAGGCGTAACCCACCAGCGAGCCGGTCAGGAGGACGATTTTGCACATATTATCGATGTGCTTGTCGGTCACCAGATCGTGCAGTCCGTAGAGTTCGCGGAAGGGAATGAGAAGGGTCAGCACCATGGCAAACCCACCGAAGATGGCTCCCGCGACAAAGTAAGGCGGGAAGATGGTAGTGTGCCAACCGGGAACGACCGAGGTGGCGAAGTCGAAGGACACCACGCTGTGCACGGAGAGCACCAACGGGGTGGAGATTCCGGCAAGGATGAGATATGCCTTCTCGTAATGAGTCCACTGACGGTTGGAGCCCCGCCACCCTAGTGAAAGGAGGCCGTAGGCCATTTGCCGGAAACGGGTGGTGGCGCGGTCGCGAAGGGAGGCCAGGTCAGGGATTAGGCCGAGGTACCAGAAAATCAGGGAGACGGTGAAGTAGGTTGAGACGGCAAAAACGTCCCAAAGCAGGGGGCTACGGAAGTTTTGCCAGATGGCATTGGCGTTGGGGATGGGAAAGAGGAACCAGGCAAACCATATGCGTCCGACATGGAAGGCCGGAAAGATTCCGGCGCAAATCACGGCAAAAATGGTCATGGCCTCGGCCGAGCGGTTGATGGAGGTCCGCCACTTCTGGCGGGTGAGAAAGAGAATGGCGGAGATCAGGGTTCCGGCGTGGCCGATACCGATCCAGAAGACGAAGTTGGTGATGTCCCAGGCCCAGCAGACGGGAACGTTCAATCCCCAGACGCCGACTCCGGTGGCGACAAGGTACGTGAGCATCGCCGGGGTAAGGGCTGCCACCGCTCCGAAGATGATAGTGGAAACCCACCACCAAAGGGGGGCGGGCTGCTCAACGATGCGACAAACGTGATTGGTGATCCAGGAAAGCGGCCGGTGGTTGGCCACCAACGGCTGGCGCTCCAGATAGTCCGAAGCTTTGGCAAAAGCGGCCTGGGCGGAGGCGTCACCGGCTCTCATTTGTGTGCCTCCTCTGAATTTTGGTTTTCCCCACTGTTTTCATGACCGTGGGATTCCTCGTGGCCGTGGGCGGGAACGTAGGAGGTTCTGGCGCCCGGCATGGCGGGGTTGGGGTTGCGGATCCGGCCGAGGTAGGTGAGGCGCGGACGCACGTTGAGGTATTCGAGCAGGGAATAATTCTGGGGCAGGGAACGGAGTTGGGAAACCTCGGACTGCTCATCCTTGAGGTCGCCGAAGACAATAGCATCCGCCGGGCAAGCCTGTTGGCAGGCGGTCTGCAGGCTGCCGCTGGGGATCCTGATGTTGTCCGAGTCACGGGCTTTGACCCGGGCGTTGATCTTGGCCTCCTCGATCCGCTGGACGCAGAAGGTGCATTTTTCCATGACCCCGCGCATCCGGACCGTGACGTTCGGATTTTTCTGGAGCTTGAGGGTTTCCTCGGTGCCCTTGGGCGCCAGGGGCCCCCAGTAAAGCTTGTCGAGCGGGCGTTGGTTGTAATCGAAGAAGTTGAAGCGACGGACCTTGTACGGGCAGTTGTTGGCGCAGTAACGGGTGCCGATGCAACGATTGTAGGCCATCACGTTGAGACCTTCCTCGTTGTGGACCGTCGCGTTGACCGGGCAAACCGTTTCGCAGGGGGCGTTCTCGCACTGCATGCAGGCCACCGGTTGGGAGACAGCCTCGGGTTCCTCGGGCTCGCCGGTATAATAGCGGTCGACACGGATCCAGTGCATTTCGCGGCCCTTCATCACCTGATCTTTACCGACAACGGGAATATTATTTTCCGCAGTGCAGGCGGTGACACACGCGTTGCACCCGGTGCAGGTGGAGAGATCCACCACCATGGCCCACTGATGCTCCCCAGTAAGTTTGGGACTAGGATAGAAGGTCTGATTTTTCGGAATGTGAGCGTCCATGCCAACCTTCTTGGCCCAGCCCGGATTCTGGTTGAATTCAGATAAGGCGGCTTCGCGAACCAAGTCGCGACCCTCCATGACCTGGTGTTCCTGAGTGACGGCCAGCTGTCTTGTTTTGCCGGTGCGCTCAAGCCGTAGTCCCTGGGCGATGTAATCGGAATCGGTGGTGCGGAGAGCGTAGGCGTCAAAGCCGGCACCTTTGGCAACCGGGCCCAAGAAGTCCTGACCGTAACCCACGGGAAGACTGACCGCGAAATCCGCATGCCCCGGAGCGACCACCACAGGGGCCTCCACCGTGCGGGTTCCCAAGGTGGCCTTCACCATGTCGGCCACAAGGATTCCGTTGATGATCTCATTTTTCAGTCCGAGGGAATCGGCGGTCTTGGAGGAGAGAAGGATGGCATTGTCCCACGTCAGCTTGGTCATGGGATCAGGCCACTCCTGCAACCATCCATTATTGGCGTAGCGGCCGTCATCCACCGCCCCGGAATGGGTAAAGACAGCCTCCAGCGAACCGGCTTCGGACGAAGCCGGGGAATCGATGTTGGGCAGGAGGGCGGCCACTCCACTTGAGTTGAGGGCCCGGGAGGTGGAGCCCGCCGAGTTGGTGAGGAAACCCTCACGGACAAAGTCGTTCCATTCTTGTTCTAGTTTTTCGGCTCCTAGCTTGGTGCGAAGGGAGAATGTTTCGCGGACGAGCGCGGGGCCCATGGGCTTCGGTTGTCCGATCCAACGGGTGAGAAATTCCAGCTGACTCTCGCCCGCCCAAAGGGGCTGGATCATGGGTTGGATACAAAGGGTGGAACCGTCGGCGGCCAGAGCATCACCCCAGGCTTCCAGATAGTGGGTTCCCGGGATGAACCAGGTGGACATGGCCGAGGTGGCGTTAAAGACGGGGGATAGATGGAATGTGTTGGGAACCGAGGCCAGGAGGTTTGCCCATCCTAATTCCGCGGGGGCGTTGTAAACGGGGTCGCCGCCGAGAAGGATCAAGGTGCGGATCGAGTTGGAACGAATTTTCTCCGAGAGGCTCTGGATGGTGGTGGAGGGGGCGCTTAACCGCGGTTGTACCCGGAGAGCGGTTCCAACATTGCCGAGAGCCGCGTTGATTGCATATCCCAGTGCCTGGACTGCCGCAGGTTGACGGCGACCAACCAACACCAGGGAGCGGTTTCCTTGGGCGACTAGATCCGCGGCACACTCGCGGATCCATGCGGGATCGACTCCTTGGGGAAGGGGAAGATCGGGGGATTTGCTGAGAACCACATTGAGTTCCGAGTTCGGTCGCAGGGATCGGACCTGGCGGGCCAACTCCAAGAGGAAGGATCCAACCGCCCCGGCCCGGAGCCTCAACCGGTGGTCCGCCATTGTGCCGGTGAGGGAGAAACGAGGTTCAGCCACATAAAGACGGTTGGATGAGTCGCCGGGCTTGCGGATGCGGCGGCCGGAGGCAAATCCACGGGTGTCGGATATATCGCCCTCATCGGAGCCAAGGAAATCGCAATCCACGGCGAGGATGGTCTTGGCGGCGGAAAGATCAGGTCGTACCTCGGTGCCTGTCCCGAAGGCGGCGGCAGCGGCCTCGAGATCCCGTCCGGGAGCCAGCGGTTCATAAACCGCCCAGGTGCACTGGGGGAACTGGCGGAGAAGTTCGGCTCGCAGGCGCTCCCGGGTCGGGGAAAGTGTTTCATCGGCCAAGATGGCCAAGGACGCCCCGCCATTGCCTGCCGCCTCGGCACGGATGCGATTGATTTCCGCCTCAAGCTCCGAGACCTCCGCTTTCTTGCCCGAGCGGGTGAGATGGCGGCGGCGGGCTGGGTCATAGAGGTCGAGCACGGAGGCTTGGGCGTGATTGTCGCTCGCCCCCTGGCTGGCGGGATGGAGGGGGTTGCCTTCCATTTTGGTAGGACGACCGTCAAAAGTGGTGGCCAACAGCGGAACGGCCCCGCGGCGACGGGGTTGGGCGGTGGCAAAAGACATGTTCTTGCCCGAGATCACCCATTCCGGTGTCTGGGTGAATGGAACAAGGTGGGCTTCAGGGCGGCGGCAACCGGAGAGACCCAGTCCGGCCAAGGCCAGTGAGGCACCCATCAAACGCAGAAAACTTCTGCGGGAGAGGGGATCGTTGTCCCACTCAGCGGCGCCGGCGGGAAACTCTCGGTGCAACCACTCCTCAAAATCCGGCGTGCGGGCGTATTCTCCCAGGCTGCGCCAGTAGGTACGGCCGTTGGCTGGGGCAGATGGATGTTCGATGATCCGTTTCATGTGGGGTTCAGCGGTGGCACCCGCTACAGCTCACCGGAGGATTGACGTTCCAGTCGTGGACAAATTTTTCCCCCAACTCCCGCTGCGTGGTTCCGGCCGGCGGCTTCCAATCGAGGTTGGTGATTTGATCTAGGGGCCTGAGATGGTTTTGCGGGGCGCGGTGGCATTCCAGACACCAGCCCATGCTGTGGGGCTTGGCATGGTAAACGACCTCCATGTGATTCACCTGGCCGTGACAGGCGACACAGCTCACGCCCCGGTTCACGTGAACGGAGTGGTTGAAGTACACATAGTCTGGGGCTTTGTGAATTCGGACCCATGGAACAGGTTGCCCGGTTTTCCATGAATCGCGGATCGGTGCCAATTTGGGACTGAGGGATTTGATCTGCGTGTGGCAATTCATGCAGGTCTGGGTTCCGGGAACATTGGAGTGGGAGGATTTTTCCACACCGGTGTGGCAATATCGGCAGTCCATACCCAGTTGGTTGACATGCAAGGAGTGATCAAAGGCCACCGGTTGGGTGGGTTGGTAACCGACCCGGGTGTATTTGGGGGTAAAGTAGTAGGCCATACCGGAAATCACGCTGGCCGCCACCACCGCAACACAGACCAAAATTTTGATGGGGAGCCAGTTGGTCCATCGTGGGAAAATGTTGGCCATGAGGGATGGGGAGTGGGGAAATCGGTTGAGATCAGGGGGTTGGGTTCAGGTTGAATGCTAAAATTGCGGGTTTCGGAGGATCTCTTCAAGAAAGCATTAGAGGTATTAACCGATAACATTCAGCTATTAGGATTCTTAAAGATTGCGTTTTTCCCTCGGAAGGAATGATTTCCGTGCCGAAGAGGGCCGATTTTTTGGTTCTCAAAATGGGAAGGGGGTTGAAATCCGTCAAAACCCAAGGAAACTCGTCAGATGGCACGATCCGTGACGGGCAGGCTGATCTGGTTGTTTTCCTGTATTTTGGGTGGTCTCGCCCCATGTCACGCGGAAATCCGTGAGACCAGTGTCTGGTGGTTACCCCGCAACGTGAATATGTTCGGTCATGAAATCGACTTTATCTTTTATGTGATTCTTTGGCTGACCGGGGTGACCGCGGTGGCGGTGTTTTCGGTGATGATTTACTTTATCGTCAAATACCGCGCCAAACCCGGGGTTCCCGCAATTCACAGTCATGGCAACAACGCCCTCGAGGTCATCTGGACGACCATTCCCGTGTTTATCTTCCTCGCTCTGGCCATCTACGGCAACGAGCAGTGGACCCAGATGCGGTTGCGCACCCCTCCGGCCGAGGCTCTGCCTGTTGCGGTGGTGGGGGAGCAGTTTGGATGGAATGTCCGTTACCCCGGGCCGGATGGAAAACTGGCGAAAATGAGCGCTGAAAAAGTCAGCAAAGAAAACCCCTTCGGCATCGACCCTGCGGATCCGGACGGCCGGGATGATTTCACCACATACGGAGAACTCGTTTTCCCGGTGGGTCGCCCGGTTCGTCTTTATCTCAGTTCCAAGGATGTCATCCATGCCTTTTATGTTCCCGAGTTCCGGCTGTACCAGGACATGGTGCCGGGCCGGGTTTATGATTTTGTCTGGTTCAAGGCGGAGGCCACCGGTCATTTCCAACTCGCCTGCAACCAACTGTGCGGGCAGGGGCATTACAAGATGTTTGGAAAACTATCTGTCGTCCCGGAGACGGAATATGAGGCTTGGGCCAAAGGTAAAGCCCCCGCCACCACAGCGCGCACAAAAGACAGTCGTTCCACCCCGGTCGCACTGGCCGGACGTTAAAAGGAGACAACCCACACATGAGCACAATCGCCGCATCCCATGTTGCCGAGGCCCACGGGCACGGCCACGAAGAAGCGACCGGATGGAAAAAATACCTCTGGTCGCTGGATCATAAGATCATCGGACTGCAGTATCTCTTCACCTCTCTCGGTTTTCTCTTGGTGGGTGGCGCCCTCGCTTTGCTTCTGCGTTGGCAACTGGCCTACCCCTCGACCCAGGTGATGCCGAACGGGGATGTGGGTAATCCCATCTCCCTGCCTTTCATCAACCCCCAATTTTACAACGCCCTCTTCACCATGCACGCCACCGTGATGGTCTTTTTGGTGGTGATGCCCCTTCTTATCGGGGCTTTTGGAAACTACCTGATTCCATTGAAAATCGGGGCGGGGGACATGGCTTTTCCCCTGATCAACGAGTTGTCCTACTGGTTTTTCCTGGTCTCCGGGGCGATCATGTTGGCGGGATTTTTCGTGGCGGGAGGAGCGGCGGCCGGTGGATGGACCTCGTATGCCCCGCTAAGTTCGGTGGCGGCTTATAACGGGACCAAAATGGGTCAGACCCTTTGGGCGGCGGGAATTTTCATCAACGGCTTGGCCTCGATCATGGGGGCCTTCAACTACATCACCACCATTGTCAACATGAGGGCCCCTGGGATGACCTTTTTCCGCCTCCCGCTCACGGTCTGGGCCCTTTTTATCACCGCGTTCCTTCTTCTTTTGGCTGTTCCGGTTCTCTCGGCGGCCGGGGCGATGCTCATCCTCGACCTGAATTTTGGCACCAGCTTCTTTAATCCCGCCAAGGGCGGTCAACCGCTCCTTTGGCAGCACCTCTTCTGGTTCTTTGGTCATCCCGAGGTGTACATCATGATTCTCCCGGCCATGGGAATGGCCAGCGACGTGCTGAGCGTGTTTAGTCGCAAGCCGATTTTCGGCTACAAGGCGATGGTTTTCGCCATGATCGCCATTGGTTTCCTGGGGTTCATCGTCTGGGGTCACCACATGTTTGTTTCCGGGATGAATCTCGTGCTCTCGGCCGCCTTCGGGGTCTCCACCATGGTCATCGCGGTGCCCTCGGCCATCAAAACCTTCAACTGGCTGGGCACCCTATGGGGCGGGTCGATCCGCTTCACCACCGCCATGCTCAACGCGCTCGCCTTCGTGGCCATGTTTGTTATCGGCGGCTTTTCCGGAATTTTCATGGCCTCGACCCCGGTGAACATCTTCGTGCACCACACCTACTTCATTGTGGCGCATTTCCACTACGTTCTCTTTGGCGGAAGCATCTTCGCCATCTTTGCCTCGATCTACACGTGGTATCCGAAAATGTTCGGCCGGATGATGGATGAGACCCTGGGCAAGATTCACTTCGCCCTGACGTTCATCTTTTTCAACCTGTGCTTCTTTCCGATGCACAATGTGGGATTGGGAGGGATGATGAGACGGATCGCCGATCCCACCGCCTACGAACACCTGCGCTCGCTTCAACCGATCAACCAGTTCATCACCCTCTCGGCCATCGCCCTTGGATTCTCCCAATTGATCTTCTTCTGGAACTTTTTCCGGAGCATGAAGCACGGTCAACCTGCCGGTAAAAATCCGTGGCATGCGACGACTCTGGAATGGACCGTGGCTTCCCCTCCTGGACACGGGAATTTCGCCGTGACCCCCACGGTGTATCACGGGCCGTACGAGTACAGCCTTCCCGGTCATGCCCGCGATTACGTCATGCAGAATGAGCCTCCCACCCCGGAATCCGGGACGGGAAGTCCGACACGCCGGCCGGTGCACGCGGGATGAGATCCGCTGGGGCGGCGGGGCCCGCCTACCGGGTCGCCTGTTTTTGGGTCGGGTCGATTCTTTTTCTCATCACCTTGGGAGGGCAGGTGACAAGCAAGGTGGCCGGCATGGCGGTTCCCGACTGGCCCGACACCTTTGGGCACAACATGTTTTTATTTCCATGGTCCAGAATGACCGCCTCCACCATGGTTTTTCTGGAACACTCCCACCGATTGGTGGCTTCGGGGGTTGGGTTGAT
>RHAF01000131.1 GCA_010028775.1 Verrucomicrobiota bacterium
GGCGCGGAAATGAACGCCACGGTCCGGACCACCTCCGGCCCGGCGATTGAAAAGGCCGGCGATCTGGCCGGCCTCCTGACCGGGCTGCAGGAAGGCGACATTCTCTTCATCGACGAGATCCATCGTCTTTCCAAGGTGATCGAAGAATACCTCTATCCCGCAGTGGAGGATTTTCGGATCGATATCGTCATCGACCAAGGGCCGGCCGCCCGCTCCGTCCGACTCAACCTCCCCCGCTTCACGCTCATTGGCGCCACCACCCGGGCAGGACTGCTCAGCGCCCCGCTTCGTTCCCGCTTTGGGGTCAGCCACCGCCTCGACTACCGGGTTGTTGGAGGTGAAGCTCGAGGATTCGGCTGCTCCGGAAATCGCCCGTCGCAGCCGTGGCACGCCCCGGATCGCCAACAACCTCCTTCGCTGGGTCCGTGACTACGCCCTCGCCCGCACCCAGGGCGTGGCCACCGCCTCCTCGGCCGTCACCGCCCTGGAAATGCTGGAGATCGACAAAAACGGTCTCGATGAAATGGACAAACGTCTCCTTCAGGCATTGACCGGAAAGTTCAAGGGAGGACCGGCCGGTTTACACTCTTTGGCGGCCGCCGTCGGTGAGGAGCCCGGCACACTGGAAGAGGTGCATGAACCATATCTGATCCTGGAGGGCTACCTGCAGCGCACCCAACAGGGTCGCGTGGCTTTGCCCCGGGCTTACGAGGTGCTCGGCCTGAAAGTTCCCGCTTCGCAACCTTCGTTACTCTAAGTCCCCGCATGACCCGAATTCACGGATGGGTCGCCCTTCTCGGGCTGTTCCTTCTTCTCCCCGCCTTGGCCGACGATGAGGATGAGGTCAAACTCTGGCCTCCCCGGGAAGGCGGAAAAAAAGCCGTCATGGCCGCCAGCCAGGCTCTCTGGTGGAACAAGGACGATCCCAAAGCGCGCATTCTCAAGGCCCGCGCCCTGGATTTTTCCGGACGCTATGCCGAGGCGGAACAGGCCGCCCTCGCGGCGCTCGAGATCGCACCCCAAGACCCCTCGGTCCAGCGGATCCTGGGACGCAGTCTGCTGCATCAAAATAAAATCGCGGCCGCCAAAGCCGCTCTCGAGCGGGCCGGCGAGTTGGGGGACCACGTTCTCGGCTCCCTGGGGAGCATGTTGCGCCCGGATCGCATGTCGACCGCCCCTCCGGCTCCGGCGATCTCCCGTGCCTTGGTGCAAATCCAGGATGACAAGGGCCGGGTTATCGGATCCGGCTCCTGGATCACCGCGGATGGGGTTGTGCTCACGGCCGCGCACGTGGTGGCCGGAAGAAAAACACTCTCCGTTCGAAACGCCTTGGGAAAAAGTTTCCCGGTGAAAAAAGTCTGTCCGGGGAATTTCGCCGTCGATGCCGTTCTTCTGCAATGCGATGCCGAGGAGCAAAGATTTCTCCGCTTTGCCGAGCAGGAACCCAAAGAAGGGGACCCCCTGTTTGTCACCGGCTTTCCCTTGGCCATTGACCTGCCTTTGACTTCCCGGGGCACGGTTCGGTTTCTTTCCTCCGGGACCGGACATCCCATGATGACCACCGCCCCGATGGTGCCCGGACAGTCCGGCTCCCCGGTCCTGAACGAGCAGGGTCGGATTGTGGGCATCGCCTCCCGGGGATCGATGGCCGTGCGGGGCGGGGGCGCCCCAGCCCGCTCTGAAGCCGTTCCCCTTCCGGCTTTGCTTCATCTTCAGGACCTGTCCCTGCAATCGCCCGGCTTTGTCGATGTGAAGTTGCTACCCGATTGGACGGTCAAAAATACCTTTTTTGATCCTGCCGTCGCCGCCGCAGAGCAAACCGTTCTCGACCAGGATTACGAAAAGGCGGAAAAAGCCATCTCGGCCGCCATCGAACGCCATCCCAATGATTCCGGCCTCTATCTTCGCCGGGCCATGGTTCGCATCAGCTGGGGCCACCCCTCCGATGCCGAAGCGGACGGACGCCTGGCCGCCGCCTATGGACCCCGGGATTCGGAGCCACGTCGGTTTCTTTGCGCTCTCCTTCTCAGTATGGGGCGCAGGGAGGAGGCGGTGGAGTTTCTGGAGGAGGCTTTCCGGCTGGAACCCGATGACAGCGACACCGCCGAAGGGCTCAGCGAACTGCTGATTTCCATGGGACGCTATGAGCAGGCGCGACGTCCGGCCGAGGAGGCCACCCGCCTCAACCCCGATTCGTCCCGCGCCTGGTCGATGCTCGCTGCCTCCCGTCTAGCCACCGGCCACCTGCAGGAGGCCAAAGAGGCGGCGGAAATGGCCACCACCAAGGGGCCCGGGGACCCGCGCGGCTGGGTCCAGCTCGCCGCCTGCTCCAATGCCTTGAAAGATTTTCCCACCGCCTTCAAGGCGGCGGAAAAAGCCACCCAGCTGGCTCCGGGCGATCCAAGGGGCTGGCTCAACCTCGCCACGGCCCACACGGGCAATAACCAGTTTGAGGAGGCCGTCCGCTTTGCCGAGAAAGCGGCTCAGTTGGACCCGAAAAATCGGGCAACCTGGAATCTGCTCGCCGCC
>RHAF01000132.1 GCA_010028775.1 Verrucomicrobiota bacterium
TCCAACTCTTCATACTCTGAAATGGCCTCGGTATTCACTGGCCCCATGTCCTCCATCTTCTCCCTTAGTCCTTTGGCTTCCTCCTGAAGTTTTGCCCAGTCCTCTTCACTCTGGGGCATATCCTCGCCCTCGATCTTCGCGTCCATCAGACCCGTGGCGTACTCCCGTTGAAGCCGATCGGCCAGATTTTGCCTCTGATGGTCAAACTGGGATTTTTTGAGAGCCAAGGAGGCCAGGAGATCCTTGGCCTTCTCCGCTGCCTGCCGCCAAGTCACCACCTCCTCTTCTTTCTGGGTCAAAAGGGTTGCCTCACGGTCCCGACCGTCTTTCAGGCCCGAGGTGGAGGCCTCGATATCCCTCGCCTTTTGACCGGCGGCCAATTGAGCTTCTGCGGAGGACTGGGCCTCTGTCCGGGCGCCCTCCATCCGAACAGTGTCAGCGGTGATCTCCTCCCTCCGTTTTAGAACCAGATCCGCCAATTCTTTGCGGCGAATTTCGGCCGGACTCAATTGGGAGATGCACAGATCTTTTCTCTGCTGTTGAGCCGAACGCTCCACCCTTCGTTCCGTCAGGAGATCATTCAGCCTGGCCTCCTCCGCCTCCGCCAACCGACGCTTCTCCTCCGCCTGGGCGGCCTCCCCTTCGAGACTTTGCTCCACGGAAAGATGTCTCTCCGCTTCCGAACTTTTTTCCGCCGCGGTCTTTTGGTGGACGACAATCTCCTGCTCCAGACGGGCGATCTCCGCGTGCCTTCTTCCCGTTTCGGAGGATAAACCACGCACCAAGGCTTCCCGACGGTCATGTTCCCGGCGCGCTTCATCCCGCGCTTGGGAAGTGGATTGTTCATGGACGCGGGCCCGCTCCAGTTCGGTGCGGGCTCCCTGAATACCTGCCCTGGCCTCACCCACGATACCCCCGGCCTCATGCACGGCCGCCTCGGCACGCTCCAAGGCGGCGTGCGCCGTTTCAAGTTCCTGCCGCCCCGGACGCGAGGGTCGAGTCCGTCCGCGCCGTTGCCAGCCTCGGGGACTGATCATGCGTCCATCGCAACAAATCACCGTTGCCTCGGGACGAGTCTGATGGAGAGCTTTCGCTTCCTCCCATGTGTCCACGATGCAGATCCCCGCCAGAAGCCGGGGCAGGATCAGCTCCCAACCCGGCGAACCCTCGACAAATTTCCACGCTCCCTCCACCCAATCAGGAAGCGAGGAAGAGGATGACTCACGGGAGATAAGAACACCGGAAGGACCCGCTTCCCCCGCCTCCAACGATTCCGCCATCCGGTCCAGATCATCGACCAGCACCCCATCCAAAACAGGCCCGAGAGCCAACGCGAGCGCTGCTTCGTATCCGGGGCGGATTTTCAGCGAGGGCCAAATCGCCTCCGCTCCGCTTTGCCCCTTATCCATCCACACTTTCAGACATACTTCCGCCTCGCCGGTGGAACGCTCCCGGATCGCTTCCTCCCGCGAGCGAGCAAGGGTTCTTTCGGCTTCCGCTTCGGAAAGTTTTTTCTCTGCCGCCACCAAAGCCGCTTCCGCCCTCCGAAGATCCTCCTCGGCCCTTTGCACCCTCTCCCGGGCCTGGGGGACCAGCACTTCGGTCTCCTGGTAGCGTCTCGCCAACTCCTCTAAACCCGTTTTCTCACGTGACTCTTCTGCCTCCTTCTCAGAAAGCTCTTGGCGAACCCGTTCCAGGATCTCGCTGCGTTGCCGAACGGTAACCTCCTCCGCATGGGCCCGGGCCCTCGCTCCCTCAGCCTCCCTCCGCGCCGATTCCCGCCGTGCCCGGATGGATTCCATGTGGGAAACCGCCTCCTCCCTGGCACGGCGAGCCAGGGACACCTGCTCCTGTGCTTCCTGACAAATCTTTTCCGCCTGTTGAAAATCAGCCGAAACTTTCTCCATCTCTGCAGTCAGGGAGCGGATGAGGTCCTCCTGGGCGGATGCCTGCCGCTCAGCCAAGGCGATCTCTCCCCGTGCCCTTTCAATCGTCGCCCCCAACTCCTCCGCCCGCTGGGTCTGCATGCTGGCCCTCTCCCCGCAACGCACTTCCTCAGCCCGGGCGGCCACCACTTCTCGCTCCGCTTCCCGCCAAACCCGGTCGGCCTCCTCCAATTTGGATCTCTGGGATCGAACCCCTTGCTCACAGGTGGCCTCGGACGCATGCGCGTGTTCCAGATCCCCTTTGGTTTTGGCTTCGGTGTTCGCCATTTCATCGATCTTGAGTAAAAGTTGGTCGCGCTCCCGCGCGGACAGAGCGAGATCCAGGCGCTTCAGTTTATCGAAGATCTCCCGATGCCGGCGGGCCTTGCCGGCCTGACGTTGCAGGGATCCCATCTGACGGCGCACTTCCCGCAGAATATCTGCCAAACGCAAAAGATTGGCCTCGGTTCCCTCTAGTTTTCTTTCGGCCTCGCGCTTCTGCACTTTGAAGCGCATGACCCCGGCGGCTTCCTCAAAAATCGCCCTCCGGTCTTCCGGTCGCGAAGAAAGGATCTGGTCAATCTTCCCTTGCTCCA
>RHAF01000133.1 GCA_010028775.1 Verrucomicrobiota bacterium
GGGGGTTTCCGCCTTGGCTTTGATCCGGATCAGCGGGCCCCTCTCCCTTTCGATTGCGGAGAGTCTTTGTGGTCACGCATTACCGCCGCGCCAGCTTTTCCCCACCCACCTCAAGAACAACAATGAGACTTTGGACGAGGTCGTCATGACCTTCTGGCAAAACCCCAAATCCTATACCGGGGAGGATTTGGTGGAGATCTCATGTCATGGCAATCCCCTGATCGTCGAATCGATCCTCCAATCCGTCATGCAACTGGGCGCGCGACCTGCCAGGCCTGGTGAATTCACCGAACGGGCCTTCCTGCGGGGGCGCATGGATCTGACCCGGGCCGAGGCAGTTCTGGATGTCCTGCACGCCCGCTCCACCCGGGCCCTCCAGGCGGCGCAAAGGGCCCTCCATGGTCAACTCGGCGACCGGTTGCACGCCGAGCGGGAAAAGCTTCTTAACCTGCTCGCCAGGATCGAAGCCTGGATCGATTTTCCTGAGGAGGATATCCAACCCGAGGTCGGTGACGGATTCCGCAGGGAGGTCAGTGAACTTCTTCAGTCTCTCTCCTCCCTCCTTGCCACCGCCCCGTTGGGTGGGTATCGCCTCGTTTTGGCGGGTCCCCCGAACGTCGGCAAATCCAGCCTTCTCAACGCTCTCCTCGGGACCGATCGCGCCATCGTCAGCTCTACCCCGGGCACCACCCGCGATACCGTCGAGGAGTCGATCGTCCTGCAGGGTTTCCCCGTCCGCCTGATTGATACTGCGGGACTGCGCGCCTCCCAGGACCCTGTCGAACTGGAGGGAATCCAGCGAACCCGCACAGCCATGGCCTCCGCCGATCTGGTTCTCGCCTTGATCGATCGATCCCAAAAGGACGATCCTTGTGCTTCCGAATGGGGACCCTACGAGAAGAAGCTTCTCCGCGTTTTGACCAAATCGGATCTTCCCACCGCCTACCCGGGAGATGGGTTGTCCGTCTCCTCGAAAAGTGGCGACGGCATGGAAAAGCTGCATCAGTTCATTGCCAAACGACTCGCGGGAGACTTCTCTGCTCCGGGGTCGGACGAAATTGCCATCAATACCCGCCACGAGGATGCCCTTCGCAAGGCTTCCGAAGCGCTGGCCTGCGCCTCCGCCTCCCTGATCTCACGCTCCGCCCCCGAGTTGGTGGCCTCCGATCTGAGACTGGCCCTGCAATGCCTCGAAACGGTCCTTGGGGTGGGAACATCGGAGGATGTGCTAGACCGGCTTTTCGCCCAGTTTTGCATCGGTAAATGAATCTCTATTCCCATCTGGCTCGACCTCTTCTATTCCGCTTCCCACCGGAATTCGCGCACCGTTTGACTTTGGCGTCCCTTCGTCTTCCTGGGTTGGCCAAACTCCTGACCGGCAACCACCCGGCACCCTCCGACCCGGTCAAACTCATGGGGCTCTCTTTTCGCAACCGGTTGGGCATCGCCGCCGGGGTCGACAAAAACGCCGAGGCCCCGATGGCCTGGAAACAACTCGGTTTCGGATTTGCCGAACTGGGGACCATCACCCTGCATCCACAACCCGGCAATCCAACTCCCCGTGTGTTTCGTTACCCCTCCCGCCAGGCCCTCATCAACCGTCTTGGCTTCCCGAATCTTGGTGCCCAAATCATCGCCCAACGCCTTTCCGCCGCCCGCGACCGGAACGATTTCGGCGACTTTCCGATCGGCCTCAATCTTGGGAAATCAAAAGTCACTCCCTTGGACAAGGCACCCGCGGACTACCTCGCATCCTTCAAAATCCTTCACCCGGTGGGAAATTTTTTCGTGGTGAACATCAGCTCTCCCAACACCCCCGGATTGCGGGACTTGGCCAAACCGGATGATCTGCGCCGCCTCCTGTCCACTCTCCAGGAGTTCAACCGCTCCACCACAACCCCCAAGCCCTTGCTTTTAAAGATTTCCCCGGACGTGGGGAACTCCGCCCTTCCGGAAATCGTCGCGGCCACACGGGAATTTCAACTTGCGGGGATCGTCGCCGTGAACACCACCCTGCAGCGCACCCCGGAGGATGCCGCCGAAGCGGGAGGTTTGAGTGGAAGGCCCCTGACCTCCCGCGCTCTGGAGGTCACCCGCCTGATCCGACCTTTGCTGGATAAGGAACAGATCCTCATCGGGGTCGGGGGTGTGATGAACGCTGCCAACTACCTCACCCGGCGCGCCGCAGGGGCCGACTTGGTCCAAGTCTATACCGGCATGGTTTACTTGGGGCCCCACACGGCCTGGGAATTACTCAAGACTTCTTAGGCTTCGGCTTGGCGGGTGAGCCTCTCTCCACGGACTGTTCCAATAACCAAAGCAGATCGGACAGCCGGTTAAGATACTTTGGAATCAGGGTTCTCACTTTTCCCTCATCCTCCCCCAACCGCCAGACCGCCCTCTCGGAACGACGACAGACCGTCCGGGCCAGATCCAAAGCCGCGCCCACCGCGCTCCCTCCCGGCATGGACCACCCCTTGGCCTTGGGG